>JAEZDP010000214.1 GCA_023418055.1 Acidobacteriota bacterium | reverse complement strand
TTGAGGTAGCCCGCGACGTGGCGGCTCGAGCCGGCCACGGTCACCATCTGCCGGCCATCGGCGACGGTGTCCATCACCGAGACATCCGGATCGAGTTGTTCGCGCTCCTGGTCGAAGTAGGCGATCTCGAGGTTGGTCCCCTGCCGCACCTCACCCTGTTGCGGCGTGAGTTCGCCGAGCAGCAGCCGCAGCAGCGTCGTCTTGCCCGAGCCGTTCCGGCCGAGGACGCCGACGCGATCGCCACGCAGGATGCGCGTCGAGAAGTCGTCGATGACCCGCAGGTCTCCGTACGCGTGCGACACGTGGTCCATCTCGAAGACCACCGTGCCCGACCGCAACGCCTCGTCCACCGCGAGGTGCACGGTGCCCTGGCGCTCGCGCCGCTGTGCCCGCTCGCGGCGCATCGCTTCGAGCGCCTTCACCCGGCCCTCGTCCCGCGTCCGCCTGGCCTTGATGCCCTGTCGGATCCACACCTCTTCGCGCGCGAGCTTCTTGTCGAACCGCACCTGCTCGGCCGCTTCGCTCTCGAGTTCCGCTTCCTTCTGCGCGAGGTAGCGCTCGTAGTTGCCAGGGTAGCTGCGCAGGCGTCCGCGCTCGAGTTCGACGATCCGTGTCGCAAGCGACTGCAGGAGCGCGCGGTCGTGCGTCACGAACAGCAGCGCGCCACGGTAGTCGAGCAGGAACTGCTCGAGCCATTCGATGGCGTCGATGTCGAGATGGTTGGTCGGCTCGTCGAGCAGCAGGACGTCGGGTTCGGACACCAGCGCCTGTCCGAGCAGCACGCGTCGGCGGAGGCCGCCAGACAGCGTGTCCACCGGGGCATCCGGCGGCAGGCCAAGGCGCTCGACCACCTGCTCCACGCGCCGTTCGAGGTGCCAGCCGTCCTGGCGGTCGAGTTCCTGCTGCAGCGTCCCGAGCCTGTCGATGGCGGCGGCGCTGCCCGTCGCGGCCACGTCGTGCGCCGCGGCGTGGTAATCGGCGGCCAACACGCCCAGCGCGCCGAGCCCGTCGGCCACCACGGCAAACACCGGCCGGCGGTCACCCTGCGGCACTTCCTGGGCAAGACGCGCCACGCGGGCGCCAGGTGCGCGCCAGATGCGTCCGCGGTCCGGCGCGAGTTCACCAGTCAGCAGCGCGAGCAGCGTCGACTTGCCGGCGCCGTTGCGGCCGAGCAGGCACACCCGCTCGCCGGCCTCCAGCCGCAGCGTCACGCCATCGAGCAGCGGCGCATGGCCGAACGCCAGCCCGACATCGTCGAGTTCGAGAAGGGGCACCGGACGCTTACCGGTCTCTTCTCAGCCGGTCGAAGGCCGCGGACATCGACGTGGACGGAGGCGGAGCCGCCGGACGTGGGCGGTCTGCGCCGCGAGGGGCCTGGCCACGCGGCTGCGGGTCTCGGCCCTGCCGCCCAGCGACGGGCCGCACGGCCGGCCGCGAAGGGCGCTCGCCTTTGCGCATCGTGAGTGCCACGCGCTCGCGCTGCAGGTCCACCTCCAGCACCGTGACCGCCACGATGTCGCCGGCCTTGACGACGTCGCGCGGATCCTTGACGAAGCGGTCCGCCATCTGCGACACGTGGACCAGACCGTCGTGGTGGACACCGATGTCCACGAACGCGCCGAAGTTGGCCACGTTCGTCACGACGCCTTCGAGCGTCATGCCCGGCTGCAGGTCCTTCAGCGTCTGCACGCCGTCGTTGAACTTCGCCGTCCGGAAGCTGGGCCGGGGATCGCGACCGGGCTTCTCGAGTTCGAGCAGGATGTCGCGCACCGTGAGGGTGCCGAACCGGTCGTCGGCGAACTGCCCGGGCTCGAGTTGCCGTAGAAAGACCGCGTCGCCGATGAGCGACGGCACGTCGCGTCCCGTGGCGCGGGCAATCGCATGCACCACCGGGTACGCCTCGGGATGCACGGCCGACGCGTCGAGGACGTTCTCGCCCTGCAGCACGCGCAGGAACCCGGCCGCCTGTTCGAAGGTCTTCTCCCCGAGGCGCGGCACGCGCAGCAGGTCGGCACGCGAGCGGAACGGTCCGTGCTGCGAGCGGTAGTCGACGATCTGGTTCGCGATGCGCGGCGTGAGGCCCGAGATGCGCGCCAGCAACGCGGGAGACGCGGTGTTCACATCGGCACCGACCGCGTTGACGCAGTCTTCCACCACGCCATCGAGCGCGCGCAGCAGCGCGGACTGCGCCACGTCGTGCTGGTACTGGCCCACGCCGATCGCCTTCGGCTCGATCTTCACCAGTTCGGCCAGCGGATCCTGCAGGCGGCGGGCGATCGAGACGGCCCCTCGCAACGTGACGTCGAGATCGGGCAACTCGTTGGACGCCACCTCCGATGCCGAGTACACCGACGCCCCGGCTTCCGAGACGACGATGCGGGTGAGGCCGAGGTCCGGGTGCTTCGTCATCAAGTCGACCACGAGTCGCTCGGTCTCGCGCGACGCCGTGCCGTTGCCAATGCTGACGAGGGCCACCTGGTGCTGCCGGCACAACGACGCGAGCACGTGCAGCGAGCCGTCCCAGTCCTTGCGCGGCTCGTGCGGAAAGATGGTTGCGGTGGCCGCGACGGCCCCCGTCGCGTCGACCACCGCCACCTTGACGCCCGTGCGGATGCCCGGGTCGAGGCCCATGGTCACGCGCGCGCCCGCCGGCGCTGCCAGCAACAGGTCGCGCAGGTTCCGGCCGAATACCCGAATGGCCTCGTCTTCGGCCAGTTCGCGCAAACGCTGTTCGGTGTCGTGCTCCAGCTTCGGCTGCAGCCGGGCCCGCCAGGCCAGGCGCACGGCCTGCCGGAGCCAATCGTCGGCGGCCCGCCCCTGATGCACGACGCCCGCACGCGCGGCAATGCGTCGTTCAGGTTCGGTGAGGCCGTCCGGTGTCGCACCCTCGGCCTCGGGCAACTCGATGCTGAGGCGCAGCACGCCTTCCTTGCGTCCCCGCAACAACGCCAGCACACGATGCGACGGCGCCTGCCGCACCAGTTCACGCCCGTCGAAGTAGTCGCGGAACTTCTGGCCCTTGTCCTCCTGGCCCTCGATGACCGTCGAGCGCAACACGCCCTGGTCCCACACGTGTGTGCGCAGGCCACCGACAAGTTCGGGATCTTCCGAGAAGCGCTCGATGAGAATGGCGCGAGCGCCATCGAGCGCCGCATCCACGTCGAGCACGCCCGTGGCCTCGTTCACATAGGACGCAGCCTCGGCGCGCGGATCGCGGGCCGGGTCGTGCAGCAACGACTCGGCCAGCGGCTCGAGACCCTGCTCGCGCGCGGTCTGCGCCTTGGTGCGCTTCTTCGGACGCAGCGGGGCATACAGGTCTTCGAGCCGCGTCTTGGTGTCAGCACTGCGCAGCGCCTCCTCGAGTTCGGCCGTCAGCTTGCCCTGCTCGAGCACCGAGGCAAGAATCGCGGTGCGCCGTTCCTCGAGTTCACGCAGGTAGACGAGCCGCTCCTCCAGTGCGCGCAACTGCGCGTCGTCGAGGCTGCCGGTGGCCTCCTTGCGGTAACGGGCAATGAAGGGCACCGTGGCGCCCTCGTCGAGCAGGGTCACGGCGGCGGTGACCTGCCGGGGATCGACGCCGAGTTCGGCGGCGATGCGGTCCACTATGGACGTGAAGATCATCGGGTCAGCTTCCGGTACTTGATGCGGTGGGGCCTGTCGGCTTCGGCGCCCAGGCGGCGCCGCCGGTCGGCTTCGTAGTCCTGATAGTTGCCCTCGTACCAGACCACGGTGCTGTCGCCTTCGAAGGCCAGCATGTGCGTGGCAATGCGGTCGAGGAACCAGCGGTCGTGGCTGATCACCACGGCACAGCCGGCAAAGTCGAGCAGCGCCTCTTCGAGCGCCCGAAGCGTGTCGACATCGAGGTCGTTGGTCGGCTCGTCGAGCAAGAGCAGGTTGGAGCCCGCGCGGAGCAGCTTGGCGAGGTGCACGCGGTTGCGTTCGCCGCCCGACAGCGTGCCCACCTTCTTCTGCTGGTCGCGGCCCTTGAAGTTGAACCACGACACGTAGGCGCGCGAGGCGACGGTGCGTTTGCCGAGTTCCACCTCGTCGCGCGCGTCGGTGATCTCCTCCCACACCGTGCGGTCGGCGGCCAGCGCATCGCGCGACTGGTCCACGTAGCCCACCTTCACGGTCTCGCCAATCCGCAGCGTGCCGGCGTCCGGCTGTTCCTGGCCCGTGATCATGCGGAACAACGTCGTCTTGCCCGCGCCGTTGGGCCCGATGACACCGACGATGCCACCGCGTGGCAGCGTGAAGTTCAGGTCGTCGATGAGGAGGCGATCGCCGAAACTCTTGCGCAGGCCGCGCGCCTCGACGACGACGTCGCCCAGGCGTGGACCTGGCGCGATGTAGATCTCCACCTGGTCGATGGCCGTGCGGCTCTCCTGGGCCACCAGTTCCTCGTAGGCCGTGACGCGCGCCTTGCCCTTGGCCTGCCGTGCGCGTGGCGACATGCGAATCCACTCGAGCTCGCGCTGCAGCGACCGCTGGCGTCGCGACTCGGCCTTGGCTTCCTGCGCCAGCCGCTGTTGCTTCTGCTCGAGCCAGCTCGAGTAGTTGCCCTGCCACGGGATGCCCTCACCGCGATCGAGCTCGAGAATCCAGCCGGCCACGTTGTCGAGGAAGTAGCGATCGTGCGTGATCGCCACCACCGTGCCCGCGTAGTCCTTGAGGAACGTCTCGAGCCACGCCACCGACTCCGCATCGAGATGGTTGGTCGGCTCGTCGAGCAGCAGCAGGTCGGGCGACTGCAGCAGGAGCCGGCACAACGCCACCCGCCGCTTCTCGCCGCCGCTCAGCGTCGAGACGTCGGCATCGGGCGGCGGCAGGCGCAGGGCGTCCATCGCCAGCTCGATGCGGCTGTCGAGATCCCAGGCGTTGGCCGCGTCGATCTGGTCCTGCACCCGTCCCTGCTCCTCGAGCACCTTGTCCATCTCGTCGGGCGAGAGGTCTTCGCCGAACTTGGCGTTGATCTCGTCGAACCGCTGCAGCAGCCCCCGCAGGTGGGCGGCGCCCTCTTCCACGTTGCCGCGCACGTCCTTCGAGGTGTCGAGCGCGGGCTCCTGCGGCAGGTAACCCACCGTGGAGCCCTGCGCGAGGAAGGCTTCGCCGCTGAACTCGGTCTCGACGCCCGCCATGATGCGCAGCAGCGTGCTCTTGCCGGCCCCGTTGTATCCGAGGATGCCGATCTTGGCCCCCGGCAGAAACGAGAGCCAGATGTCCTTGAGGACGACGTGGTCGGGGGGATAGACCTTCGTCAGCCCCTTCATCGTGTAGATGTACTGAGGTGCCATGTTGGGAATACCTAATAATGCCTAATGCTTAATGCCTAATGCTTAATGCCTAATGCTTGATGCCTGATGCTTGATGCCTGATGCTTGATGCCTGATGCTTGATGCCTGATGCTTAATGGCTGATGCGT
>JAEZDP010000145.1 GCA_023418055.1 Acidobacteriota bacterium | reverse complement strand
AGCGCGAAGAGGTCACGACGGGAGGGCTCGAGTTCCAGCGCCTTGCTGACGGCAGCGACCGTGCCGGCGTGGTCGCCCTTCGCGCTCAGCACCTGCGCCAGATGCGCGTGCGTGGAGGCCTGCTCCGGTTCGAGTTCGATGGCACGGCGCAACGGAGTCTCGGCCTCCGCCGACGCACCCGCGGCGATCAGCGCCTCACCGAGTGCGGCGTGCGCCGCGCCGCTGTCGGGCATGGCGGCCACGGCCGCCTCCGCAGCCTGCCTCGCCTCCGGGCTCTTCAGGCGCAGCAGCGCGGCGGCTCGCAGCACGTGCGCCTCGCCCAGGCCGGGATCGGCCTCGAGTGCCCCGGCGGCGTGTTCGGCCGCATCCGTGTAGCGCTCCGCGCGCAGGTGGCCCGTCGCCAGACCAAGGTGCGCCCGCGCCTTGTCAGGTCCACTCAGCGACCCCACCGCCAACTGGTAGTGGGTCAGCGCACATTCCCAGTCCTGCTGCGTCTCGCATACCGTCGCCAGCTTGTAGGCCGCCTGCGACTGCGTCGGATCCAGTTCGACGATGGCCTTCAGGTAGGCTTCGGCTTTCGCAAGGTCGCTCTGGGCGATGAACGTATCGGCTTCGCTCATCAGGCGCGGGATGTCACGCGGACGCAACTTCGCCTTCTCCTGCCCGGTCGCCGCGACAGGACCTGCGACACTCGCCAGCAGGACCGCGGACGTCGCCGCGGCCCACGCGTTCATGCGCATGATCGGCCTCCTCTGAGTTGTGGGACGGGCGCATCGTAACGAACTCGGCCGTCGAGATCCAGTCGCGCTTGCTCCAGCGGTCGCACGTCGCAGGTCTGAGGTCGTGGGCCTCGCGGGCCAGGCCGCAGCTCGCAGGTCGCCGGCCGCGGTCGCCGACAACGTGCGTCGCTGGTGGACGGCCTGTCCGGCGGGCGCTACACTGCGCGCATGGTCGATGCCGAACTGCTCGCGATCCTCGTGTGCCCCGAAGACAAGACACCCGTCACCCTGGCCGATGCGGCGACGCTCGACGCGCTGAACGCCCGCATCAGCGCCGGCGAGGTGAAGACGCGCGGCGGCCAGCCAGTGACCGAGCGGGTCACCGAGGGACTGGTCCGGGCCGACGGCCGGTACCTCTATCCAGTGCGTGACGACATCCCCGTCATGCTGATCGACGAGGCTTTGCCCCTGGCGTGACGGGCCGCTGATGCCACAGCCCCCGCTGCCCCGCCGCACCTTCCTGGCCACGACGGCCGGGGCCGCGGCCTTTGCCGCGTGGCCACAGGCCGAGGCCATGGCAGCGCAACCCGCCCAGCTTCCCGCCGGCACCGACGACCGTGCGGCATGGGTCGAGCGCCTCGTGCGGCTCGCCACGCCCGTACTCGACCACCTGGCGCAGGATCGCCTCCGGGCGGCCATGCCCGTCGAGGCGGGCCCCGGCGGACGCAATCGTGAGTCGGTCACGCACCTCGAAGCCGTCGGGCGGCTGCTCGCCGGACTCGCCCCCTGGCTCGACGCCGCTCCTGCCGACGCCGCACCCACCGAACAGGCGCACCGCCGGCAGCTCCGCTCACTCGTCGTCGAAGGCTTACGTATTGCAACAGACCCGGGGGCGCGTGATCGCCTGAACTTCACCGAGGGCGGACAACCGCTGGTGGATGCCGCGTTCCTGGCGCAGGCCCTGCTGCGCATGCCGGGCGTCTGGGCGGAGTGCGATGCGCGCCTGCAGCAGCGGATCGTGGACGACCTCGTCTCGACCCGGGCCATCAGGCCGGGCTTCAACAACTGGCTGTTGTTCTCGGCCACCATCGAGGCGTGGCTCGCCCGCATCGGCCGCCCGTGGGATCGCATGCGCGTCGATTACGCGCTGCGCCAGCACGCCCAGTGGTACAAGGGCGACGGCATCTACGGCGACGGCCCGGAGTTCCACTGGGACTACTACAACGGCTACGTCATCCACCCGATGCTGCTCGACGTGCTCGACGCGTGTGCGCCCCTCGAGCCCGCATGGACGACGATGCACGAGGCCGCCGTGCCCCGGGCTCGACGATACGCCGCCATCCAGGAGCGGCTGATTGCGCCCGACGGGTCGTTTCCGGCGATTGGCCGATCCCTGCCGTACCGGTGTGGCGCCTTCCAGCCGCTGGCGCAGATGGCGCTGCGGGGCGACCTGCCCGAAGGCGTCACCCCGCCACAGGCGCGAGGCGCGCTCGACGCGGTCATCCGCCGCACGCTCGATGCACCCGCGACCTTCGACGAGGGAGGGTGGCTCCGGATCGGGTTGTGCGGCCACCAGCCGGAGCTCGGCGAGAGCTACATCTCCACGGGCAGCCTCTACCTGTGCAGCGTGGCGTTCCTGCCGCTCGGGCTGGCGCCGAGCGACGCGTTCTGGAGTGCGCCCGCCGAGCCGTGGACGGCGGTCAAGGTCTGGCGGGGCGACCCCATTCCCATCGATCGCGCCTTGCGCGGCTGAGCGTTCGTCGCCGGCGCCACGGACTCGCAGGTCACGGCGTCGGCGCGGTGCGCGTGTGTCCCAGGCTGACCAGATTGGCCACCAGCCGATAGGCACCAGGCACGCCCTGCGGCAGCTGCCGGAACCAGGAGTACGCGGAATAGACGTAGTGCCCCTTCCCGATCTGCGCATGCAGCAGGGCACCCTTCTGCTCGGTGTCCCACGGGTCGTGACTCTCGAGCAGCGGTGTGTAGCGGTCGTCCCACGTCGTGAACCCGTACGCGTTGCGCTCCTGGATCCATCCCTCGAAGTCAGCCGATCCGATCCGGTTGGGCGACGTGAACACGGGATGGTCGGGCCGCAGGATGGTCACCGGCGCACCCTCGTCGGTCACGCGCGATCCGATCTCGCCGGGGAAGGGCGCGAGCTGCCGCGTGGTGTACACGGCATGCTGCTCCTGCACCACGAGCGTGCCGCCCTCACGCACGTACTCGTGCAGCCGGGAGATGTTGGCCACGAAATCCGGGCGGACTTCCGAGGCGCGCACGCCGACCATGATCGTGTCGAACGTCGACAGATCGCCCGACGCAAGGTCCGCTGGCGTGAGCAGGGTGACATCCACGCCCATCGAGCGCAGCGCCGTGGGCACCTCGTCGCCCGTGCCCATGATGTAACCCGCCGTGACCGGCGCAACATCCAGGTCGATGACCTGCACGTCGAGTTCGGCCGGTTCGTAGATGCGATGCGTCTGGATGTGCGGGTAGGCCAGCACACGCAGCCGCTCGCCGTAGGTGCGCCCTGCGGCCGTCGCCCGAGCCGCGATGCGGTAGTGGCCGGCCGTCGCCGACGCCGCGGGCGTCACACGAAAGCGCGCCGTCACGCCCTCGCCCGCCCGCGCGATCTGGACAGGCACGGTCGCCGGCTCCGACGTCCAGCCGGAGGGCAGGTCGAGCGCCACCGTGCCCTCGACTGCATCCGGTGCCTGGCTCTCGAGGCGCACGGTGACCTCACGCGGCGCAGAGCGTTCCGACAGCTTGACGATTTCCAGTCCAGGCGTGATGGCCACCGACAAGGCCGGCACCACGTGCAGCGGACGACGGAGTTCTCCGCGCACCGGGTCGACGAGCCGGTATTGCACCGGCGTGCGAAGCTCGATGGACGCGCCGCCGATCGTGAGGGCGATGACACCTTCGGCCACGGGGGGGCCCAGCGGCACACTCTTCGGGCCGTCGTCGGCCCAGTGGAAGACGTCTCCGTCGGCTGGCTGCCTGAGCCAGTACGGCTGCGTGGGCCGCGCATCGGACGGCGCCGTCACCGCCATGTGGGCCACGTCGCTCGGCTGCTCGCGGAAGAACCGCGCATACAGGTTCCCGGGCGGTGGCGTCGGCGCCTCGGCCGCTGCGACGCCCCAGCCTGGTGCGGTCTTCACCTCGAGCCCCCGCACCTCGACGGGCACGCCGTCGGGGACGAACGCGCGCACGCTCACGGTGGTCGTGCCGCCCGGCACGATCGTCTCGGCCTGAGCCACCGCATCGACGGTGACGCCGCTGGCGTGCACGAGGGCGTCCTCGAACTGCCGCACCTTGTGGCCCAGCAGGAAGTCGGCCTCGGCCCGTGCGTCGGCATCACCTGCGGCCGTCGCCAGGGTCTGCCTGGCTTCTCGCGCCGCGGTGAGCCCCCGCACCAGCACGGGCACGATCCTCGCCGGGTCGTTCACGTCGAGGTCCGCCAGCGCGTCACGAGCCGCGTCGTCCATTTCGCCCAGAGGACCGGACAACGCGTCGCCCGGCAGGCCCGCGAGGCGCGCCAGGCCACGCACCGACGTGTCGAGGCCGTCGAACACCGACGTCTCCCCCGTGGCGGGCGCGGCCGGCGTGACGCTGGTGGCGACCGACCGCAGCCCCGACACCTGCCGCCCGCGCAACAGCGGCGCGCCCATCTCCTGTGTCTTGTGCTGCGTCCGGCCCTCCATGGCGATCTCGAAGTAGCTGCGCCCGAGCGCGTGGTCGAAGACACCGGTCGGCAGTTGCAGCGTGGGCTCGGTGCCCGGTGCCGGACGGAAGCCCTGGCCGCGATAAAACTTCCGCACGCGCCAGGGCCGCAGCCCCTCGGTCAGGTGCTCTGGGAATCTCGCAGGATCGGCGGCGGCCTCGATGGCGTCCGGCGTCAGATGGCCGGCCAATTGGTGATTGCCATGTCCATCCGCGTCGGTTCCCGAGAAGCGCGACAGCACCACGAGCGGCCGATAGAGCCTGATGGCCCGGACCATGTCGCCGAGCACGACGTCGCGCCCCCACTTGCGCTCGGTCTCGGCCATGTTCGTCGTGAAACCGAAGTCCACGACGCGCGTGAAGAACTGGTCGCCGCCGTCGAGCGCGCGCGCCTGCAGCAGTTCCTCGGTGCGGATGACCCCGAGGGCCTCGTAGAACTCTGGCCCGAGGATGTTCTGCCCGCCCTCGCCACGATTGAGCGAGAGGTAGGCCACCCGCGCGTGGTCGCCGCGCGCCAGACGTGCGATGAGCGCGCTGTCCTCGTCGTCGGGATGCGCGCCGGTATGCATGGCGCTGGCCGTCGTGGTGAGCCGCTGCAGCTTCTGGACGAGCCCGGCCGCGCCTTCGCTGTAGACGGGCCGCACCTGCGCGGCCAGCGGCGCAAGCGCCGTCAGCGCGCAGACGACGACAACGGGAAGGAACGTTCCGGCACGGAGACCGACGCGCCGACGACGGGCAAGGCGTACGTCGGCATGGCGAATGGAGGGCCGCAGCATGTGGCGCCCATCATACCGAAGCGGTCAGCTGCTCACGAAACGCCCGGATGCGTGCACTCACCTCTGCGAGTTCGATGAGAAAGGCGTCGTGCCCGTGGGGCGAGTCGAGCCACGACAGCGTCGCGTGCGGCAGGCCGTCGGCCAGGGCCTGCATCTCGTGTGGCGGGTAGAGCACGTCGGTGGTGATGCCGAGCACGAAGGCCGGCTGGCGAATCAGCGCGAGCGCGGCTTCCACGCCCCCGCGCCCCCGCCCGACGTCGTGCGAGTCGAGGGCATGACTGAGGGCCACGTAGGTGCGCGCGTTGAAGCGGTCCACGAGGTAGCGCCCGTGACGCTGCAGCCAGCCCTCCACCTCGAAGAGGCCGGTGGCGTCGGCGGCGCGGCTGAACCGCGTGTCGAACGACTCGGCGCTGCGATAGCTGATCATCGCCATCATGCGCGCCACGGCCAGGCCGGCCGCGGCATCGCCGTTCGGCCACGTCGCGTCGGCGAAGATGGCCTGCCGCTGTGCCGCTGACAGCGCCAGCGCCCACGCGTGATGACGCGACGGCGCCGCGAGCACGGCGATCGACGACACCATGTCCGGCTCCGCCAGGGCCCACTCGAGGGCCTGCATCCCGCCCATCGAGCCGCCGATGACGAGCCGGATGCCGCGGACGCCCAAGCGCCGCAACCACCGTCGCTGCACCTCCACCTGGTCGCGAATGGTGATGGACGGTGCGGCCGGCACCTCCCCAAACAGCGCGTCCCACTCCGGCATACCAGGGCCCGTCGTCCCGTAGCAGCTGCCGAGCACGTTGCTGCAGACGATGAAGTCGTGGGCTGGATCGAGGGCGCAGCCGTCGCCGATGAAGCCTTCCCACCACGCCGGGACGTCTGACGAGCCCGTCAGCGCATGGCACACGACGACGACGTTGTCACGCGAGGCGTTGAGCGTGCCCCAGGCGTGATAACCGACGGTGACCTCTGGCAACACGCGGCCACCCTCGAGGGGAATCGGCCCCTCGAGAGTGACGCGCTGCAGGCCTTGACCGGATGGCGTCGTGCTCACGCCGGCGTCGCGGCGACCTTCTCGAAGGCCTGTGCGAGGTCGTCCTTGATGTCGTCGATGTGCTCGATGCCCACGGAGATGCGCACCAGGTCGGGCGTCACGCCGCTCTGCCGCTGCTCCTCGTCGGACAACTGCTGATGCGTCGTCGTCGCCGGGTGGATGATGAGGGTCTTCGCGTCGCCCATGTTCGCGAGGTGGCTGGCGAGCTTCACGTGGTCGATGAGGGCGCGCCCTGCGTCCTTGCCACCCTTGATGCCGAACGTCAGCACCGCGCCGAAGCCGTTGCGCAGGTACTTCTTCGCCAGCGCGTGCGAGGGGTGATCCTCGAGGCCGGGGTAGCTCACCCAGCCCACCTGCGGGTGATCCTTCAGCCAGCGCGCCAGAGCCAGGGCGTTGTCGGCGTGGCGCTGCGCGCGCAGCGACAGCGTCTCGAGCCCCTGCAGGAAGAGGAACGCGTTGAAGGGGCTGAGGGCCGGACCGAGGTCGCGCAGCCCCTCCACGCGGGCGCGAATGATGAAGGCGATGTTGCCAAACGGCCCGTTGACGCCGAACGGCTCGGTGAACACCAGCCCGTGATAACCGGGCGAGGGCTCCGTGAAGAGCGGGAACTTGCCCGACGCCGCCCAGTCGAACTTGCCCGAGTCGACGATGACGCCGCCGATCGACGTGCCGTGCCCGCCAATCCACTTGGTGGCCGAGGCCACGACGATGTCGGCGCCGTGATCGATCGGGCGGCAGATGTAGCCGGCGCAGCCGAAGGTGTTGTCGACGATGAGCGGGATGCCGTTGTCGTGCGCGAGCTTCGCGAGGCCCGCCAGGTCGGGCACGTTGAAGCGCGGGTTGCCGACCGACTCGACATACAGCGCCTTGGTCTTGTCGTCGATGAGCGCCGCGAAGCCCTCCACGCTGTCGCCGTCGACGAACTTCACGTCGATGCCCAGGCGAGGCAGTGCGACCTTGAACTGGTTGTAGGTGCCGCCGTACAGGAAGCTCGTCGAGACGATGTTGTCGCCGGCCTGGGCGATGGTGGCGATGGCGAGGAACTGCGCCGCCTGTCCGCTGCCGGTGGCCAGCGCCGCCGCCCCGCCTTCGAGTGCGGCCACCCGCTGCTCGAACACGTCGGTCGTCGGATTCATGATCCGGGTGTAGATGTTGCCGAACTCCTGCAGGGCGAAGAGCCGTGCGCCGTGGTCGGCGTCGTTGAAGGTGTACGACGTCGTCTGGTAGATGGGGACGGCGCGGGCGTTGGTGCCCGGCGCGGGTTGCTGTCCGGCGTGGACCTGCAGGGTTTCGTATCGATAGTTCGGCGTGGTTTCGCTCATGGTCGCTCCTGGGCGCACCGGGTGCGCGGAGATGGGCGGACGACCGGGGGCCTGTGACCCGTCGGCGCGCCGGTCCGGGTCGGCAGCGGGCGTGCGGGCTCAGGTCCGCGGCGCCGCCACTCTGCGTGGACCCGTGCAGAGGTGGAGGCAGACGACGGGCACGGGACAACACGGCCAGAGGGACATCAGCTGGTCATTGTCCGTCAGTGCGACACAATGCGGCAAGTGTTGCAGCGCGTCATAAGCCACGGGGTCACGCGCCGCGTTGCGCGGGCCACACGTCGAGCCGCCGGAGGAGCCCCTGGGCATGCAGCGTATCGACAAAGCGCGCGGCCTTGTCCGGGTCGTCGGCGCGGAAGGCGAGGTACCGCCGCCAGGCGCGCCCCTCGATCATCAGCGCGCGCAGGTCGGCGGCGATGGACGCGACCCGCAGCGCGTACGTGTGGCGCGTGGCCACGGCCACGGCGCCGGCCTCGGCGATCCGGGCGCGGTGCTCGTCGTGGGCGAGCAGCTGGCGCACGCGGGCGTCCAGTTCGTCGAGCGACGTGTAGGTGACCAGCTCCACGTCCGGCGTGAACAGGCGCGCCGCGGCGTCGGGGCGATCCGTCACGACCACGCACCCACAGGCCATCGCCTCGAACACCCGCATGTTGAGGCTGGCACGCCCGTGCGGTCGCGTCACGTTGACCGCCACCCGTGCCCGGCGGTACACGTCGCGCAGGGCGGTCCGCTCGACCACCACGCCGCGGTGGGCATCGCGGAGGACATCCGACGCGCGCCAGGCGTCATCGCCGTACCCGTAGATGCTGACGCCACAGGGCGCCAGGCGCTCGAGCGCGGCGAGGCGTTCAGGGGTGGGACCTCCGCTGAAGACCACAGGCAGGTCACGGGCCGCGCCGGAGGCGGGCGGGGTGAACATGTGGTCGTTGACGGCCATCGGAAACCACGCCGCGGGCAGGCCGTGGCGGGCCAGGTCGGCCGTCGCGGCCTCGTCCCAGCACCACAGACCGACGTCCGGGGCACGCAGGCGCGCAATCAGGTTGGCCGCCCCTGCGGTCGTCGCCCCGTCGAACGGGTACCCGAAGTCGAAGAGGAAACACGCGATCGGGACGCCAGCCACATCGGCCACGCTCCATCGTGAGGCGGGCGCGAGATCGCCGCACACGTCGGCAAAGGCCTCGAGCCCGTAAGAGAAGACGAGGTCAGGGCCCAGCGCTGACACCCGGCGCCGTAGCGCCTCGCAGGCCTCGGCGCGCGCCTCGTCCGGCAGCCCGTGGATGTGCTGCCGCTCGCCGTCGAGGTCCAGCCAGTCCACCGACCATCCCATCCGCCGGGCGGCCTCGGCCATGTCGAAGGCGACATAGCGCGCGAAGCTGCGCTGACGGATGAAGGCCAGCACCCTCATGCGTGATCGGTGTCGTGCGGCATCCGCCGCCAGCCCGCGAGCAGGCCGGTCATGGCCGCAAGCGACACCACCGTCAGAAGGACGCCGGCCCACGGGCGCGCATAGAGGAACATCCCGACCCCGAAGATGGCGGCATAGACGGCGACGGTGCCCAGCAGCGTGCAGAGCAGGCCGAGCGGAATGTTGGTGGCATCGTGCAGCGGCACGATGGGCTGGCCGTCGCGCGCGGCGCGGCGCAGCACCGCCTGCCAGCCAGGGCCGCCGGGGTTGGTCTTGCGAACGAACTCGCGCAACGTGCGTTCGTCCACGGGCGGCGTCACGAAGGTCACCCCCACCCAGATGGCGGTCGTGACGAGCACGCCCACCCAGATGCGCTGATACTCGGGCCAGCCCGCCGCCACGTCGGTCACCTGGAAGGCCACGGCCACGACGAAACTGGCCACCATCGCCGCCAGTTCGCTCCAGGGGTTGATGCGCCACCAGAACCAGCGAAGGATGAAGAGCAGGCCCGTGCCCGCCCCCACCTGCAGCATGATCTGGAAGGCCTGGATGGCGTTGGTCAACTGCAGCGACAGCACCGCGGCCAGCACCATCATGGCGACCGTGGCGACACGCCCGACCAGCACCAGGCGCGCCTCGCTCGCGCCTGGCTCGACGAACCGCTTGTAGATGTCGTTCACGACGTAGGACGACCCCCAGTTCAGGTGCGTCGAGATGGTGGACATGTAAGCGGCCAGCAGCGAGGCCAGCACCAACCCCAGCAGGCCGGACGGCAGGAACGTCAACATCGCCGAGTAGCCGAGGTCGTGACCGATCTTGTCGGCGGGCACGTGCGGGAAGGCCCGCTGCAGGGCGTCGAGGTCAGGAAACAGGACCAGCGAGGAGAGCGCGACGAGAATCCAGGGCCACGGACGCACGGCGTAGTGCACGAGGTTGTAGAAGAGGGTGGCCTTCATGGCGTGGCTCTGCGTCCGCGCCGCCAGCATCCGCTGGGCCATGTAGCCCCCGCCGCCGGGTTCAGCCCCCGGGTACCACACGCTCCACCACTGCACCGCCAGCGGAATGATCAGGAAGCCGAACAGGAAGTCGCGACTCTGCGGCGTCGACAGGTCGAAGGGCGGCACGATGGCCATGCGCGGGACGACGTTGGGATGCGTCAAGAGCGCACGCAGGCCGCCGACATCGGGGTGGTTCACCGACACGTACGCGGCCGTCAGCGCGCCCACCATCGCCACCAGGAACAGCACGAAATCCGAGACGATGACGCCACGGAAGCCGCCGAGCGTGCTGAAGATCACCGTGACCAGCATCGCCGAGGCCACCGACTCGACGGGACTGAGCCCCAGCATGACGCTGCCGATCTTGATGGCCGCCAGCGTCACGCTCGCCATGATCATCACGTTGAACAGCACGCCGAGGTAGACCGCACGAAACCCCCGCAGGAACGCGGCCGGCGCCCCGCTGTAGCGCAGCTCGTAGAACTCGATGTCGGTGAGCACCTCGGACCGTCGCCACAGGCGCGCGTAGAGGAACACCGTCAACATGCCCGTGAGCAGGAACGCCCACCACGCCCAGTTCCCCGCCACCCCATGGGTGCGCACCAGGTCGGTCACCAGGTTCGGGGTGTCGGTCGAGAACGAGGTGGCCACCATCGAGAAGCCGAGCAGCCACCACGGCAGCCGTCGTCCCGACAGGAAGAATTCCGTCGCCGAATCGCCCGCCCGCTTCGCCACCCAGACGCCAATCCCGAGCGTGAGCGCGAAGAACGCCATGACGATGGCCCAGTCCAGAGGAGAGAGGGTCATGAAGGGCGGATTATTCACCGTCGGCGGCCGAGCGTCTACAGGCGTCGGGCGCCAGGCATGAGGCATGAGGCATGAGGCATGACCCCGTCCTCCTCGTCCTCCACTCCTGCTATCCTCCCCCCATGGCGACGCTTCTCGTCCTGGCCGCCGGCATGGGCAGCAGGTACGGCGGACTCAAGCAGCTCGATGCGATGGGCCCGTCCGGCGAGACGGTGATGGACTACGCCATCTTCGACGCGGTGCGCGCGGGGTTCTCGAAGGTGGTCTTTGTCATCCGCCGCGACTTCGAGGACGACTTCCGTGCCGCCGTGCTGCCCCGCTATGCCGGCCTCGTGCCGGTGGATCTCTGTTTCCAGGACCTCGCCGACGTGCCGGCCGACCTGCCCGTGTCCTCCGCCCGGGAGAAGCCCTGGGGCACCGCGCATGCCATCCGGGCGGCGCGCCACGTCATCGCCGAGCCGTTTGCAGCCATCAACGCCGACGACTTCTACGGCCGCGCGGCTTACGAGACGCTCCACCGCTTTCTCACCGCGGCGGCCGAGGCCCCGGCCACGCCACCCACCTACGCGATGGTCGGCTTCGAACTGCGCCGCACGCTGTCGCCGCACGGCACCGTCGCCCGCGGGGTGTGCCGCACCGATCCCGACGGTCTGTTGACGAGTGTTCGCGAACTCACGCGGCTCATGGCCGTCGGCGACCACGTCGAGAACCACGACCCCGACGCGCCCGAGCACCTCACCGGCACCGAGCCGGTGTCGCTCAACATGTGGGGGTTCACGCCTGCCGTGTTCGCGCAACTGGAAGAGGTCTTCCGCGACTTCCTCACCCTGCACGGTCAGTCGGACACCGCCGAGTGTTACATCCCCACCGTGGTGGACACGCTGATCGGCCAGGGCGCCTGCCGGGTCCGTGTCCTGCGGACGTCGAGCGACTGGTTCGGCGTCACGTATCGGGACGACCGCGCCGGCGTCGTCGAGGCGTTGGCGCAGCTCACGGCGCGCGGCGACTACCCCGCACCACTCTGGAACGTCTCCAGGGTGCCGTCGTCGCGCTGACGCGTGGCCCCCGCCGTGCCGACGTCGCTCGAGACGCTGCGCCGCATCGGCCGTCGCTTCCAGATTCACGGCCACCTGGTGGACGTGCGGCCCCATGGCTCGGGCCACATCAACGACACGGTCGCGGCGACGTACGATCAGGCGGGCACCGCAGTCCGCTACATCCACCAGCGGATCAACACGCAGATCTTCACGCACCCCGACAGGCTGATGGACAACATCGCGCGGGTGCTGGCGCATGGCCAGGCGCGGGTGGCGGCCCTGCCTGATCCGTCCCGGCGCGTGTTGACGCTCGTGCCGGCCCGCGATGGCGCGCCGTGTGTGCACGACGAGGCCACCGGCATCTGGCGCACCTACCTCTTCATCGAAGGCACGCGGACGGTGGACGTCGTCGAGACCGAGGCCCAGGCGGAAGCCGCGGCCCGGGCCTTCGGCGCGTATCAGCACCTGCTCTCTGACCTGCCCGGACCGCGTCTGTTCGAGGTGCTGCCGCGTTTCCATCACACGCCGAGCCGGTTCGAGGCGTGCGTCGCGGCCATCGACGCGGACACGCACAACCGCGCGGGTGGCGCACGGGACGCCATCGACTTCGCCCTGGCCCGCGCCGGCGACGTCTCGCTCATGGCGGACGCCCATGCGCGCGGCGAGATTCCCGAGCGCATCACCCACAACGACACGAAGATCAACAACGTCATGCTCGACGTCGCCACCGGCGAAGGGCTCTGCGTCGTCGATCTCGATACGACGATGCCGGGGCTGGCGCCCCACGACTTCGGCGATCTGGTGCGGACGGCGACCAATGCCGCGGCCGAAGACGAGCCTGACGCCTCGCGCGTCGACGCGAGGCCGGAGATGTTTGCCGCCCTCGCACGCGGGTACCTGGCGACGGCGGGCCAGACGCTGACCGCGGCGGAAGTGGCACTGCTGCCCCTCGCCGGACAGCTCATCTCGCTCGAACAGGGCCTGCGCTTCCTCGCCGACCATCTGCAGGGCGACACGTACTACCGCATCCATCGCGCCGGCCACAACCTCGACCGCGCCAGGGCGCAGTTTGCGATGGTCGCCTCGCTCGAGCGGCAGGCCGACGCCAACGCCCGGGTCATTGACGCGCTCTGGCGCTGAGCTAGGCGCCGGATCTCGAGAGGGGCCGCACGATCTCGTCGGCGATGAGGTCGAGCAGCGCGCGGCGATGCCCGTGGCGTTCGTCGCTCACGTCTGGCGACGAGGTGGCGACCACCACGAGGTCGAGGTCGCGGAACACCATGATGTACTGCCCGCCGTAGCCCCACGCGAAACACGCCGTGTGCCCGCCGATGTCCTGAATCCACCAACCGTAACCGAACTCCCGGTCGGCGTCGTATTGAGACCGCGTGCGAGGGGTGCACGACGCCTGCACCCAGGCGGCGGGCACCAGTTGCGCGCCGGGTGTGGTCGCGTCCGGCGGCGCGACGCCGTCGCGACGGTACACCTCGCCCACCTGCACCATCTGCCGGGGCGTGAGCAGCATGTCGTTGCCACCGAAGTAGATGCCCTGCGGGTCACGCGGCCATCGAGCCAGCGTGAAACCGAGCGGACGTGCCAGCGTCTCGCGGGCGAAGGCCCACGTCGACATGCCGGTGGCACGCGTCAGGATGGCCGAGAGCACATGGGACGTCCCGGTGCTGTACTCCATGGTGGTTCCCGGGTCGCTGACCATGGGGCGCGCCAGCGCGGCCCGCACCCAGTCGCGGCTGCGGACCCAGGCGCCGTAGTTGCGGCCGCTCGTCGAGGCCAGTCCGGTCTGCATCGTGAGGAGATGCTCGAGGGTCAGCGTTCGCTTACGCGTGTCGGCGTCACGGCCCACGGCCGGAAACCACGTGGAGAGCGGCGTGTCCACCGACGGAATGTGGCCCTGCGCGATCGCGACACCCACGAGCGCGGTGATGATGCCCTTCGAGGCCGACTTGACGTTGGCCAACGTCGTCGCCCGGACGCCTTTCGCGTAGTGCTCGGCCACCAGCCGTCCCTGCCAGCTGACGAGGAGGCTGCGCAGTTGCGGCAGGCCCGCGGCCCTGGCGGCCAGGCGTTCGGCGTCGACGCCGCCGGCCCGGGGTTGGCCGGGCGTGGCCATGACGATGGCGCTCAACGTCAGCGCGAGGACGGCCACGAGGAAGGAACGACGTGCAGGCATGGGGTGGGTCAGCTCCGGGATCGGTGGCGCGACGCGTCACGCCGTCTGGCTGCCGGTTCGCCGACAGGATGAACTACGGTAGATTACCGTCATCGGAGACATGCTCATGCGCCCTGCGTTGCTCGTAGTCGTCCTGACGGCCCTGGCCATCCCTGCTGCGCGGAGCAACGCGCAGCCGGCCTCGGCCCTCTCGCCCGCCGCCCAGATCGCCATGGCGACGCAGGCGGCCCCACCCGACAGGCGCGACGGCGCGCGCGTGATGGGGTACGACACGACGGGCGTCCTCGTGGAGCTGCGCCAGGGCAGCAACGACCTGGTCTGCGTGGCCGACGACCCCGCCGACGCGTCCATCGCGATCGTGTGTCATCACGTGGACCTGACGCCCTTTTTCGACCGGGGACGCGAGTTGCTCGCCAAGGGCGTCACGGGACGCGCACGTGAGGAGATGCGCTGGAAGGAGATCG
>JAEZDP010000386.1 GCA_023418055.1 Acidobacteriota bacterium | reverse complement strand
GGCTTTGTCATCGCCAACATCAAGCGCATCAGCGATGCGAAGTTGGGCGATACCATCACCGAGGCGGCACGGCCGACGCCCGAGCCGTTTCCCGGCTTCCAGGAACTCAAGCCGATGGTGTTTGCGGGGCTCTACCCCGTGGAAGGACACCAGTACCCTGAACTGCGCGACGCCCTCGAGAAGCTGAGGCTGAACGACTCGGCGTTTGCCTTCGAGCCCGAGACGTCGGCGGCGCTGGGGTTCGGCTTCCGGTGCGGGTTCCTCGGCCTGCTGCACATGGAGATCGTGCAGGAACGGCTCGAGCGCGAGTTCGACGTCGATCTGGTCACCACCGCGCCCGGCGTGCTCTATCGCGTGATGACGACCGACGGCGAGTGGCACGAGGTGGACAACCCCTCGAAGCTGCCGGATGCGGGACGCGTGGCGAAGTTCGAGGAGCCGGTGATCGAGGCCACGATCATCACGCCGTCCGACTACGTGGGGGCCATCCTGCAGCTGTGCCAGGAGAAGCGTGGCGTGCAGCAGGGCATCGAATACATGGCCTCCGACCGGGTGGTCGTCAAGTACGAGATGCCGTTCAACGAGGTGGTGCTCGACTTCTACGACCGCCTGAAGACGGTGTCGCGCGGGTACGCGTCGCTCGACTACCACGTGAGCGGCTACTGGGAGTCGCCGCTCGTGAAGCTCGACATCCTGGTGAACGGCGAGCCCGTGGATGCGCTGTCGATCATCGCGCACCGCGACATGGCCTATCAGCGCGGTCGGCTGTTGGCCGCCAAGATGCGCGAGCTGATTCCGCGGCAGATGTTCGAGGTGGCGATTCAGGCCGCCATCGGCGGCCGCATCGTGGCGCGCGAGACGGTGAAGGCCATCCGCAAGAACGTGCTCGCCAAGTGTTATGGTGGCGACATCTCGCGGAAGCGGAAGCTGCTCGAGAAGCAGAAGGAAGGCAAGAAGCGGATGAAGCGCGTCGGACGGGTGGAGATTCCGCAGGAGGCGTTCCTCGCGGTGCTCAAGGTGGGGACCGAGTCGTGACGGCGCCTGCCAAGTCCACGGCCCGCGAGTACTTCGAGTCGATCGTCATCGCGGTCATCCTGGCGCTGTTCGTGCGCACGTGGTGCTTCCAGGCCTTCAAGATCCCGACCGGGTCGATGGAGAACAACCTGCTCATCGGCGACCACCTGGTGGTGAACAAGTTCCTGTTCGCTCCGGCGGGCTTCGAGAAGGCGCTGCTGCCGATCCGTGACGTGCGGCGAGGGGACGTGGTCGTCTTCAAGTCGCCAGAAGATCCCGAACGCGACTTCATCAAGCGTGTCATCGGGCTCCCCGGCGAGACGCTCGAACTGCGCAACAAGACCGTGTACATCAACGGCGAGCCCCTCGACGAGCCGTACGTGCACTTCATGCTGCCGCCGCGCAGCGATGGCGAACGCACGTCGTTCGACGTGCGCGACAACTACGGTCCGGTGACCGTGCCGGCCGACCACCTGTTTGCGATGGGCGACAACCGCGACAACTCGCAGGACAGCCGCTACTGGGGTTTCCTGCCGGCCTCCTACGTGAAGGGGCGCGCGCTGGCGGTGTACTGGTCGTTCGAGAGCAACGCTGCCGACTACGAGCGCTCGGGCGGCGAGCAGCTCTTCTCGGTCGTCACGGGGTTCTTCAGCAAGACCCGCTGGTCGCGCCTCGGCCACCAGATCAGGTAGCTCGTCCTTCGCCGAGGGGCGGCCGTCATACGCCGTACGCCACACGCCGTACGCCGTACGCCGTACGCCATACGCCATACGCCATACGCCATACGCCGCACGCTTGTGTCTCAAGTCCTGACGCTTCCCGCCGATGACCCCGGGGAGTCGCGCTGGCGACTGGAGACCTCCCCGCATGCTGCGCACCCTCATCCGACTGACCCTGCTGGCGCTCGTCGTGCATGCGGGCGTTCGCCTGATCCCCGTCTTCTGGCACTACGTGCAGTTGAAGGATGCCGTGCGTGAAACGGCCATGTTCCCGGGGCGGCTGACCGACGAGGAACTGGTGCAGCGGGTGGTGGAACTGGCGGCCGCCCATGACGTGTCGCTCGCTCCGGTAGACATCGAAGTGGGGCGTGACGGCGAGACCACGTGGATCCGGACCGCCTACACCAAGCAGCTGGAGTACGTGCCCACGCGGTTTCACCAGTGGGACTTCCGCATCGAGGTGGCCGAAGACCCGCCCCGGTACGGCGAGCTGATCCCCTAAAGGGACAATCCGAGTCTCGAGAGCACCGCGGCAGGCGCGATGCCCGCGAGGCGCACGCGCTTGCGGCGCGACGTGTCGCCCGAGACGAGCGAGACGGCGCGTTTCGGCAGCGCCATCACCTTTGCCAGATGGGTGAGCAGCGCCGCGTTGGCCGCGCCGTCGACCGGCGGAGCGGCCAGGTGTATCCGCAGCGCGTCTCCGTGGACGCCGTCAATCACCGTACGTGAGGCACGCGGCACGACCAGCACGGCGACGAGCGTGTCGTCGCCGTGGGGTACGAGCCACGGCGTCGGAGAGGTGGCCGAGGGGTCAGCCGAGCCGCGCCTCGACATCCTGGTTGCCCTGCAGGAAGTCGGCAGGGGCGCTGCCCTCGGCGACGCGCGGGCGAAGCAGGCGCACCTTGTCGTCGCGCTGGTCCTGCGTCCGCACGAACTCGAGCGCGTAGGTGAGCGAGGCGATCGACTGCTCCAGCGTGCCCTCGACGTCCCGCTTGCGCAGGCGCATCTCGGAGACGGCGTGGTCGAGTTCGTCGAGGCGCACGTGCGCCTTCTGCATCATCAGGTCCACGCGCCCCTGGGCCTCCTTCACCATCGCGTCGGCCCGCATCGTCGCGTCCTTGAGCAGGGACGCCGCGCGCAACTCGGCCCCCTGCACGACGCCTGCGGCGCGCGTGTCGGCCTCGCGGACCGTGGAGTAGGCGCGAGCATCGGCGTCGCGCAGCATCGACGTGGATTTCGACTCTGCATCCTGGAGCATCGAGGCGGAACGCGTCTCGGCCTCGTGCAGCGTCGACGTCGAGCGGGTCTCGGCATCCTGGAGCAGCGAGGTGGCTCGCGTCTCGGCATCCTGGAGGAGCGACGCGGACCGGCTCTCGGCCTCGCGCAGCATCGCCGTGGACCGCGTCTCGGCGTCGCTGAGCGCCGCCGCGGCACGCGTTTCGGCGTCGCGCATCAGCACGTCGGCTTCCTTGGCCGCGTTCTCGCGAATCTGGTCGGCTACCTTCTGCGCCGTCAGGAGGGTGTTGCGCAGG
>JAEZDP010000079.1 GCA_023418055.1 Acidobacteriota bacterium | reverse complement strand
CCGATGCCAAGAACGAGTTCACCGTCACCGAGGTCTTCCAGAAGGTGGGAAGCGACTGGAAACTGCTCGTGCTGACGTTCAGCAGCGTGCGGCCTGAGCATCAGCTCCAGAAGTAGGGCGCTGCGGCTAACAGGTTACGGATTCGCCCTTCTCGGCGTCTCCACAGTGTCTCCCCACTCGCGGTCGTCGGGCGGCGTAGACGCCGCTCGGCCTCTTTCGATTGCGGGGAGGCGATGATTCGACGGGCCCTTGGGTGGTGTGTTTCATGGGCCGAGTCCCTGGACACGCGTCTGAGCCGCACCCACGCCTGGGATCAGCAGTCCCGGTTCGGCGAGCAGCACTCGTGATGAGCGCTCGCGCAAGCTACGAACTCAGTGCTCCTGCGAGAGGAACGCATCGATCTGGTCCACGGTGCTTCGCGCAGTCCGCCCGACGCCTACGAGAGTGGCGGACGCATAGCCTGTCCACTCGCCATACCCGACGAGCCACAAGCGCTCTTCGTCGATCGCCCGCGTTCCGCTCACACGCACACGCCCCTCGCTGACGATGCCCAGCGCCTCGAGATGCGAGAGCGCCGGCCGGAAGCCCGTACACCAGATGACGGTGTCCACGACTGCCGACGTCCCGTCGGCCCAACGGACTCCGGACATGGTGAAGTGGTCGAACGGCGCATGTGCGACGAGCGCCCCGCGCGACCGGGCGTCGACGACTGCTGGCACCATCACGATGTCGCCCAGGCCGCCCTCCGGCACTGAGGCGGCACGCCCTTCCTGCTGCGCCTTCCATCGCTCGGAGGCCCAGCGGAAGAGGACGCCACCATCGACGCCGTCGGGCAGAAACCGGGGCGGTCGTTCGGTCACCCAGATGGCCTCG
This sequence comes from Acidobacteriota bacterium, assembly GCA_023418055.1. Lineage (GTDB taxonomy): Bacteria > Acidobacteriota > Vicinamibacteria > Vicinamibacterales > Vicinamibacteraceae > JAEZDP01. The sequence goes on along the minus strand of JAEZDP010000079.1, from coordinate 7,152 downwards.
GCGACGGACGCCACCTCCGCAAGGATCTGCGCACCGGAGTTGCCGCCGCCGACGACCAGAACCCTCTGGCCGGCGAATGGCTCTGGACCCGCGTAGTCCGCCGAGTGCAACTGAGAGCCCGCAAACGTCTCTCGCCCGGGATACACGGGGACGAACGGCGCCCTCCACGTTCCCGTCGCGCTCACCACTGCCCGTGCAACCACGACCGATCGGCGGAGCGCACCAGCAGCCGGCCACGCGCGCGCTCCACGGCGTGCACCCAGGCCGGCCGCACGACCGGTATCTGGTAGCGCTGCTCATAGCGCGCCGGGTAGTCGATGACCTGATCGCGCGCAGGGAAGCCGTCAGGCACAGGCGGCATCGGCCAGCCGGAGAGCGAGCTGACCTGTGCGGGAGAGAACAGGCGAAGTGACGGCCATCCATGCCGCCACGCCCCGCCAGGCGCATCTTCGGCGTCGAGCAGCACGTACGACAGAGACGTGCGCCGCAGGAAGTAGGCGACCGAAAGAGCGGCCTGGCCGCCGCCGATGATCACGACGTCGGGGGCATCGACGTCGTCGGTGTGATCGCTCACGCGGGGCTGGCGGTGATAGCACCACCCGTTTCGATGTCCACCGCGAACTTGTCCGGGAGTTCGCTCGCGCGGATCGCGGCGGCCTCCCGCGTGACGTCATACGGCACGCGGATGACCTCCACAGGGCTGGTCGGGTCCGATGGATCCAGGATGATGTAGCAGGCGCGCCAGTCGCCGTCCTTCGGTTTGCCCACCGAGCCCGCATTCACGAACAGCACATCGTCCACGAGCTTCGTGTACGGCTTGTGGGTATGGCCGAAGACGATGATGTCCGCGTTCGATGAGGCCGCGAGCCGCTGGAAGCTCGAGATGGGACGATCCTCGAACAGGTACTCGTTGATGCGACGCGGACTGCCGTGGACGAGCAGCACGCGTTTGCCGTGGGCTTCGAACCGGATCTCTGTCGCCAGTGTTCGCAGATGAGCCTTGTTCTCAGCGGTGACGGTCCCCTTCGTCCAGGCCAGTGATTGGTCACCGAGCGCCTTGTCGACCGGGTTCGTGTAAGCGCAGCCGCACTCGTCCCGCTCGAACCCCACGCCGTCGTCATAGTTGCCCATGATCGTGCTGATGCTTTCGGCACGGATGCGCTCGATGACCTCGTTCGGGTGAGCCGCGTAGCCGACCAGGTCCCCGAGGCAGTACGTCGCGTCGACAGGCCGGGACCGTAGGTCGGCGAGGACGGCGTCGAGCGCCGACAGGTTCCCGTGGATGTCACTGATGATCGCGATACGCATGATGGGTGGAGCCCTTACGTGATGGCAGGCGCCGGGAACCAATGGCGTGTGCGATTGCACAGCGCGCACACTGAGAGCATCACCGGCACTTCGATGAGCACGCCGACCACCGTGGCCAGCGCGGCGCCGGACTCAGGACCGAACAGCGCGATGGCTGTGGCGACAGCCAGTTCGAAGAAGTTGCTGGCGCCGATGAGCGCACCGGGTGCCGCGATCGCGTACTCGACGCGAAACAGGCGCATCAATCCGTAGGTCAGCGACGAGTTGAAGTACACCTGCAAAAGGATCGGCACCGCAATAAGCGCCACGTGCAGCGGCTTGCCGAGAATGTTCTCGGCCTGGAACGCGAAGATGAGCACGAGTGTGGCCAGCAAGGCGAGCATGCTGATGGGCGCAAAGCGCGGCAGCAGGGCTGCCTCGAACCACGCGATGCCCCTCGTGCGCACGAACCACTGGCGCAGCAGCACGCCGGCGGCGAGCGGCACGACGATGAAGACCACCACCGAATACAGCAGGACCAGGAAGGGGACCTCGAGAGACGACGCGCCGCTCACGAGGTAGCGCACGATCGGGGCGAAGAGAATCAGCATCAGCAGGTCATTTACCGAGACCTGCACGAGGGTGTACGCCGGGTCACCGTCCGAAAGGTAGCTCCACACGAACACCATGGCGGTGCACGGCGCCGCGGCGAGGATGATGCACCCCGCGATGTACTGGTCGGCATCGCCGGGCGAAATCCACGGGCTGAACATCAGGCGGAAGAAGACCCACGCGATCAGCGCCATCGAGAACGGCTTGACCAGCCAGTTCACGAACAGCGTGACGAAGAGGCCGCGCGGCCGACGACCCACATTGCGGATCGCACCGAAGTCGACCTTCATCATCATCGGCGTGATCATCAGCCAGATGAGAATCGCGATCGGGATGTTGATCTGGCTGCCGTCGCCGAACTCGAGCCGGCGCAGGCCATCCATCACAGCGGGCGCCACCACCCCGAGGGCGACGCCTGCGACCATGCACAGACCCACCCACAGACTCAGATAGCGTTCGAACGGATTGAGTCGCTTCGAGGGAGTCATCACATCGCCTGGAGGAGGGCTTTCAACCGCTTCAACGCCGACGGCACGATGCAGTAGCCCGCCCGTGGTCCCGACTCGTTCACCTGCACAAGACCGGCGGTGCGAAGGATGCGCAAGTGCTCGGAGACGGTCGACTGCGCGAGCGGCAGTTCGTCGACGATATGGCTGCACATCCGGGCGTCCCGTTGCGCCAGCATGCGGAGGATCCGCACGCGCACCGGATGCCCCAGCGCTTTGGCGAAGGTCGCGAGTTCCTCGTCAGCGGCAGGGTCGGCGACGGGGGAGGCGAGCCGGTCGAGCGCGGCCGGACGTTCAGGGGGACAACACGCTGCCGGGTCGAGGGACGGGGTGGAGCGTTTCCGTCTGCTTGCGGACGCCATCGTCTATCGTCGATTGACGATAGCACTGAGCGCTGACCCGAGCAAGTCGCCCTCGCCGAGTCGTTGCTTGCTGGGAGCACCGGATGGGGGTCAGTGGTCGCCGCAACCGCCGCAGCCGCAGGCGTCAGGATGACGCGGGGTGTAGGCCGAGATGCCATTCCGCCGATCGAGGTCGATCCGGCAACACGCCTCGACCACGGCACGCAGCTGCTGGCGGCCTCGCTGCCCGCGGCTCTTCATGCCCGAGAGCGAGACGCCGACCCGGCGCGCGGCCTCCTGTTGGGTCGCCCCCTCCAGATCCACGATCCGGATCGCCTCCCGATACGCCGGCGGCAGGTGGTCCAGCATCGGCGCCAGGCATGCCGCGAGCTCGCGCAGCGCGACACCATCGCTCTCATCGGACGTTTCTAGAGAAGCGGAGTCGTCGGCCTCGATGTCGATGGCATCGCCAGCTGCGTGTTCTCGCCGGCTCCCCGTGGCCCGGTAGTAGTCGATGATGACGTTGCGCGCCGTCCGATAGACCCACGCATGCAGGCGTCCGTCGTCGCGCAGCGACTGGAGGCCGGTGATGATCTGGAGCAGGACACGCTGCACCAGATCGTCGACATCGGCCTGGTTCTGCACCCGCCGGCCGATGAACGCTCGCAGGTTGCCGTGCAGCTCCTGCCACGGCAGATCGGACGCCAGCATCGCAGTCACGATGCTACTGCTTCACGCCCGTGGCCGGCTGACATCCGCAGCTGGTCGGCTGGGCCGATGACCCACAGCACGCCGCTTTCGACTGTGGCGGGCAGCATGCGGTGAGGAGTGTCTTCTCACAGCACGCCGCCGACGGGGTCTGGTTGGCACTCGGCATCGAGGAAGTGGCAGACATGATTGATCTCCCTGGTGCAGGCACGGAGGCGGACATCACGCGGCTTTGACCGCTTCAATCAGCGCGGCGGCGACGACCTGCTCGGCGCCGGCGCCGGGACTCCACTCTTCGACGAACTCCCGGCTCTGCGCCTGCACCGTGACGCGCACCTGCTGGAATCCGGCGTCGGCGATCATGCGCTCGAGTTCGGCAACGGGTGCGGCCCCAGCAATGCACCCCGTGTACGCCGCCGGGTCGTTGGCGATCGCGGCCGGGAGGTCACCGACGGCCACCATGTCCGAGATGGCGAGCCGACCGCCCGGCGCCAGCACGCGGAACGCCTCGCGGAAGACGGACGGCTTGTCCGGCGCCAGATTGATGACGCAGTTGGACATGATGACGTCCACCGATGCGTCGTCAACGGGCAGGTGCTCGATGTCACCGAGGCGGAAGTCGACGTAGTCCAAGCCGACCTTGGCAGCGTTGGCGCGCGCGAGGGCAATCATCTCGGGCGTCATGTCCACCCCGATGACCCGACCGGTGGGACCCACCTGCCGCGCGGCGAGGAACGCGTCGAACCCGCCGCCGCTGCCCAGGTCCAGCACGCGCTCGCCTGGCTGCAGCCCCGCGATCGCCTGCGGGTTGCCACAGCCAAGGCCGAGGTCGGCGCCGTCCGGCACGGCGGCCAGATCCGTCTCCGAGTACCCCAACCGCGTCGAGGACGTGCCCGTCGGACCGCAGCAGCTCGTGCCGCCGCTCCCGGTGCAACAACCGCCTTGTTGCTGCTGGCTGGCCACGGCCCCGTACGCTTCGCGAACCGACGCTCGGATCTGATCTGCTGTGGATGTCTGCATTGTTCTCTCCTGTAGAACCCGTTCCTGGCACTACAGACGGAGCCAGCTCGGAAAGGACGCAGACCGAGCAGTTCCGGGAGGCCATCGTCGGGGGGGTGAGCTTCACGTTTACGTTCACTGGCGGCGGCGACGGCGACGCCGGTGGCCCGGGCGATCGCGTCGAACGGCCGACCGGCGCCATCGGCGGCCACCGCGCAGCCGTTCAGCACGGCCTCCGACGGCCTGCTATAGGCTCTACGGATGAACTGCCCCTCACTGCTGCGCGTCGTTCTGACCCTGGCGCTCCTGCTCGTGACCGCCCAGGCTGTCCGCGCGCAGGACGTGCGCATCGAGAGCGTCGCACGCGCGCCCGAGACGGCCACAGTGTTCTTCACCGCCCACTTCTCCGGCGAGGTGGACCTCGGCCCCGCTGGCGAGATGCTCAGGCCGCGCATGGCGCGCGCAAGCGGAGGCATGTTCGACGCCGTCGGGCAGGAGCCGTACGAGATCGTCTGGACCTTCGGCGACGGGACGCCCCCGGTCAACACCGGCACGCGGCCGACCGTCTCGCACGTGTTCGGGCAGCAGGGAGCCTACAGCGTCACCGTCGAGGTGAAGAACGCCCGCGGCACCATCAGCACCGCGACCCGCCAGATCATGGTCGACAACGTCGCGCCGCGCATCGGCCCGATCACCAGCGTCCGGCTCGATGATGCGCCCAGGACGCTGGAGCTGACCGGGAGGGTGACCGACACGCCCAAGGACGTCCTCACCTGGCGGTGGGACTTCGGCGACGGCACGACCGAGACGGGTCAGGATCTCTGGCGCGTCCGCCATACCTGGCAGCAGGAAGGCACCTATCCCGTCACGCTCACCGTGACCGACGCCGACAGCGGCAAGCACGAGACGACGACAGAAGTGACGGTGGGCGAACGGCCTGAAGCGCGCCCCGCGGCGGAGACGGCGCGCGCGGAGGTGCCCGTCACCCGCTTCGCCGGCGCGACCTCCGGCGCCGTCGGGACGACGCTCGAGGGCACGGTCAAGCCCATTGCCGGACTCTATCTGCGGCAAGCATCGCCCGGCGTCTGCCGGTTCGTCTTCTCGGCGTGGGACCCCACCACGCTGGCGTATGCCCTCTTTCGAGCGGACCTGCGCAACCTTCGGGACGGCGGCGCGCAGTACCGCGTGCAGCCGCAGTTCACCCTCCGCTTCCACGACACGCTGGAGCGCTATCGTGCGTCCGAGCAGGCGCTCTCGGTGAACACCATGGGCGCGGCACTCACCGGCCTGAGCGGGCTCGCGGAGATCGTCGGCGGCACACCGGTGGAGGCCCGCGAGCGCATCGGGGTGGACCCGGGGGCATCGGCACCGGCGGCGCCCGACGAGCGTCAGGCGCCGGCCCGTTCCCCGCTCGGCCTCGATGACGTCGCGAGCTTCCGATACGCCGGCGGAACGGTGGACCTCGTCGTCCATACGCACGACAGGGCCGAGGCGACGTTCGATGTCACGCTCGAGAACACCGATGACGACGCGTCCGGCGCCATGCGGACGCTCTCATTCACGGGCACGTTCAGCCTCGACCTGCAGGCGGCACGCAGCCAGGGGATCGTCTCGTACGAGGGGTGCGCCAGCGCGCCCTTCACCATCCGCAGCACCTCGCCGGATGACGACGCGCGGCACGAGCGCTCGGGCGCATCGCCGCGCGTGTCGTTCAGCGCGCCGTACGACCCGCGCACGCTGGACGACACGACCTTTCAGCTCGGGTATCGCGACACCGCTGGGGTCTTCGTCCCGGTGCCCGCCCGCATCGCGCGCGGTGAACGCCTGGCCGTGCTGGAGCCGGACGAGCCGCTGTTCGGCGGCGTCCGCTACGAGGCTCGCGTCAAGACGGGCCCCGATGGCGTCCGCGGCCGCAACGGCGAAGAGCTGGAAGATCCCTCGGGCGAGGGATACCACACCTGGACCTTCCAGAGCCGGCTCGTCTTCCGTCACGACGAAAGCACGTCGCTCTCGCACAACCTCTCGTGCCACGTCCTGCAGACCGTGCGCGACGCTCCGCTCATCAGGAACAAGCCGGCCGTCGCACGCATCCATGCCGACTGGGCGCAGCATCCGGCCGTCCACGCCGACGACCAGCTCCCGTCGTTCCATGGGCGCGTGACGCTGAAGGACGCGTCTGGCGCGACGCTGGCCTCGACCACGCACGAGTTCGTGCGCCCGGACCTGTGGGCGCCCAGGGGCCTCTTGCAGGCACAGGCAGAACACACGGCCAACCTGTTCGGCTGGTCACCGCAGGGCCACGAAGGGCGGCAGTTGCGGGTCGAGATTGAGGCCGAGACCGCACCCGGCGCCTGGGAAACCATCTACTACACGAGGTGCCCGGCCAACTACTGGAAGCCGGAGCCCACGTTGAAGATCGACTACTACATGATGGCGATCGGTGACTGGTTTCCCTGGCCGCCCGAATCCGCCATCAGGACCCTGCACACCATCTACTCGAAGGGCGAGCAGTTCGCGCTCCAGGTGTTCCCGTTGCAGTCCATCCAGGGACGCTATCGCGGGACGATGGTGATGGGGCCGCGGATGCAGGCACAACTGCTCGGTGCCCGGCTCCTGTTCAGGGGCGAGCCGATCGCGCAGAACGCCGCCAACATCCTCGCGTCGGAGCTCACCATGTCGTACGCGAGGCTGCACGCGAC
>JAEZDP010000004.1 GCA_023418055.1 Acidobacteriota bacterium | reverse complement strand
CGGCGGCGCAAAGTTCTGCGGGATCGACCGGCTTGGCCAGGTGCAGCTGGAAGCCGGCCAGCAGCGCCTGCCGGCGGTCCTCCGACCGTGCGTACGCGGTCAACGCCAGCGCCGGGATGACGCGCAGCGCCCCGCCGCGCGCACGCACCGCACGCAGCAGCGCGTAGCCGTCCTGTTCGGGCAGGCCGATGTCGCTGACAATGACGTGATAGTGACCCGCGTCGAGCGCGGCCAGCGCGTCTGCGGCCGACGCCACCGCGTGCGCCTCGGCACCACTCTCCTCGAGGACGGACGCCACCAGCTCGCGAGAATCGTCATCGTCTTCGACGACGAGGACACGGATGCCGCCAAGCGACACCGCCGTGGCGTCGAGCCAGTCGCTCGAGACGTCGCCCGAGGGACGTCCGCTGCCGCCCTCGCGCAGCGCCGTGAGCGGCAGGCGCACGACGAACGTCGCGCCCTGCTGGTGTCCCGGGCTCATGGCCTGGACGCTCCCGCCGTGGAGCTCGACGAGGTGCTTGACGATCGAGAGGCCGAGCCCCAGCCCGGCATAGCGCTTCGCGGCCGAGCCGTCGGCCTGCCGGAACCGCTCGAAGACGTGCGGGAGGAACTCGGCATCGATGCCCACGCCCGTGTCGGCGACCGTCAGCTCGAGCGACCTGTCCGCGCGTGCGAGGGTGACGTCGATGCGGCCTTCGTAGGGCGTGAACTTGACGGCGTTCGAGAGCAGGTTCCAGACGACCTGGTGCAGGCGCACGGCGTCGCCGGAGACCGTCCCGGCCGCCGCGTCGAGGGCGGCATGCAGGTGGACGCCCTTCGCCTCGGCACTGGGCCGGACCGACTCGAGCGCGGCCTCGACGGTGGTGGCCAGCGAGAGGGGCTGCACGTCGAGGCGCACCTGCCCCGAGAGGATGCGGCTCATGTCCAGCAGGTCGTCGACGAGACTCGTCTGGAGCCGTGCATTGCGGGCGATGACCTCGAGGCCGCGCTGCGTGCCGGGCGACACGTCGCCCTGGCGCAGCAGCACCTGCGCCCATCCGAGAATCGCGTTGAGCGGCGTCCGCAACTCATGGGACAAGCCAGCGAGGAACTCGTCCTTGACGCGATTGGCCTGCTCGGCCTCCTGGCGTGCGGTGCGTTCGGCCTCGAGCAGCCGCTCGCGTTGCTGCTCGAGGCGCTTGCGGTCGGTGATGTCGATGAAGGCGCCCACCGCCCCGCGCACGGCGCCCTGTTCGTCGAACAGCGGCGACGCATACTCGAGCAGCTTCACGCGATCGCCTGAATCGAATACCAGGTCCACTTCGACGTCACGCAGGGCCTCACCACGTGCGGCGGCCTGCTGCATCGGCAACTCGTGGGGCTGCAGGACGCGCCCACCCTGCATCACCTTGAAGTGCATGGGACGGTCGCGCTCGGGCGCTGACAGCGAGGCGTTGGCCGTCGTGGGCAGGCGCAGCAGTCTGGCGAACGCCGAGTTGACCCGAATGTCTCTGGCTTCTGCGTCGCGCGCGATACCGATGCCGACGGGAACGACGTCGAGCAGGGCTTCGAACTCCTGCACGCGCCGGCGCAGTTCGAGCAGTTCAGCCTCACGCGGAGCAACATCACGGCCGGCCGACGCAGACGGAGGGGTCACCGCATCGGAAGGCTGGTCGGGTGTTCTCGGCAAATCGTCTCCAGAAGCCATCTCTGCCGTGCTGCAGACAGGGCATGAGGATTGTACACACCCGGAAGTCGGGACGTACCCACGTGCGGTACGTGCGTACTCATCGGCTCGTCAATCGGGTCGGAAAAGGGCCGCAGGGCGTGGAACGCCACATGCATTAGCACAGGCGAACCTCACGCCGGCGCACCACGCGCGGCTGTTTTCCAAGGAGTCACCATGGCTGAGATGAGTACGCTGCACGATGCGATGCTCGACGAGATTCGCGACCTGTACCACGCCGAGAAGCAACTGTTGAAGGCCCTGCCGAAGATGGCCAAGGCTGCGAGCCATCCCGACCTGAAGGCCGCGCTCGAGTCGCATCTCGGCGAGACCGAAGGGCAGGTCGAACGGCTCGAGCAGGTGTTCGAGCTGCTCGAGCAGAAGCCGCGCACGAAGGTGTGTGCTGGCATGGCGGGCATCATCGAGGAGGGCTCCGACGCCCTCAAGGAGGACGCGGCGGAAGCGGTCCTCGACGCGATGATCATCGCATCGGGCCAGCGCGCCGAGCACTACGAGATGGCCGCCTACGGCACGGTGGTGGCCTGGGCGAAGGCGCTCGGCCTGCGTGACGTCGCGCAGCTGCTGCAGAAGACGCTCGACGAAGAGAAGCTGGCCGACAAGAAGCTGACGGCGCTGGCCGAGGCGGGCATCAATGCCGCCGCTGAAGCCGGTGCCGAGACGGCAGAGGCCGGCGGTCGCAGCAAGCGCCGGTAGCGACCGGGCCGTCGACGCTCTCGGGGCGCGACGGCCACTCACACGACAGGCCGGACCAGGATCACTTCCTGGCCCGGCCTGTGTGGTCTTCGCCAACGGGTAACGGCCCTACTGGGCGCGCACCACCAGTTGGTTCACGACCTGGTAGCCTTCGGCTTCACGCTTGGCGATCGTCTCGGCACGTTCGCGCTGTGCCGCACTCGACACGAAGCCCTTCAGCGTCACGACGCGCGTCTCGTGGTTCGAGTCGACGTCGATGTCGCTGGCATCCACCGTGTCGTCGGTCGTGAGCGCCATCTTGACGTCGGCCGTTTCGACGGCCCCCTTGACGCCATCCACGGCGCCCTGCGCCGCGCCTGCCGTGGCGTTGCCCGCTCGCTCGGCGGCGTTCTCCGCGCGGTCGCCGGCCCGGTCTGCCGCGTCTTCGGCGCGATCGGCCGCACGCTCAGCCGAGTCCTCCATCCGCTCGGCCTCACGCTCGGCTTCGGTTTCCTGGGTACAGGCAATGCCGGTCGCCAGCACGCCGGCCAGCGCGAGGTGGACGAATTTGTAAGCTGCCATGCTCTATCTCCTTGAAAGCGCCAGTGGCGCTGGTCAGTACGGCTCGGCGCGCACGAAGCCCTGGGCTGACGGCCGCAGGAACCCGGCGTCGACGAGCGTCATGAAGACGTGCTCGCACGTCCCCTGGTCCAGGGCCCACAGCCGCTGCGCCTGGCTTCGGGTCAGGCACAGGCCGGGCATCTCCTCGTACTCCTCACGCACATGCGCGAGGACGGGCCGCAGCAGGGCGTTCGCGTCGCGCATGATGAGCACGTCCGTTCCACGGGACACGTCGCCCGCTGGGAAGTCGGCCACTGCCGTACGAAGTTGTGCGGATGCCACGCCTGTTGCCTCCTGGACCGTTCGGAACGGCCGACTACGCTCAGTCGGCCCGGACTGTCAGATAGCAGGAGGCGTGCCAGCGGAGGACGGCTGAACTGGTGGGCAATCACACGCGGTGCTCCGCGGCCGTGCACAATCTGGCCAGCGCGGTGCTCAGTGTGACGAAGGGGTCACGCCACCCTCGGGATGGCGAGGCGCGTCGAGCAAGCGGCGAATCTCACGCACGAGGGCGTCCGGCTCACAGGGCTTCACCAGGACCAGGTCGAAACCCGCCGCGAGCGCACGATCGATCTGGTCGGGTTGCGAGTGGCCGGTGGCGGCAATCAGCGGCATGTGTCGCGTCGCGTCGTGCTGCCGCAGGGCTTCGGCCACTTCGTAGCCGGTGAGACCCGGCAGTTCGAGATCGAGGACGGCGAGGTCTGGCTGGGCCGTGGTCGCCAACTCGAGGGCCGTGTGACCGTCCGAGGCCGTCAGCACCGTGAACCCCTCGATCTGGAGGAACACGTCCCACACATCCAGGGCATCGCGGTAGTCGTCGACGATGAGCACGGTCGGTCGGGGCGTCATTGGTATAATTACGGATTGCCGTGGCGGGTAGGTGCCTGACACTCTATCAAGCTGCGTGCCGGCCACCCATGACCGATCTTGCGCGCCTGATCGACGTTCTGCTGCACGACCTGCGTGCGCCTCTCGGCGTGGCGCATGGCTACCTGCGCCTCATCCGTGAGCAGCGGCTGGGCAGCGACGAAGAACGCGAGCGTGCGCTCGACCGCACGCAAGACGCCCTCGCACGGATGTCGCGCCTCTGCGACGAGGCGAGCGCGCTGGCCGCCGTGCCCTCCGCGAGGAGCCCTGAGCCCATGTCGGCCGACGATCTGGCGGCGCGGGTGGCTGCGCAACTCGCGGGTGCACACACCTCGCCATCGCCCGCCGCTCTCGAGGCCCGTCCCGCGCCCGGCGTCCACGTGCTGATACAGGGCGAGCCCACCCGGCTGGCCGAGGCTATCGCGCTGATCCTCGCGACGACATCCGACGGGAGTGCGACCACCGCACGCGTGGAGGCCGGGCATCTCCGGTTTGCCGGCCGCCAGGCGGCCGCGCCCATGGAGAGCCGCGGGGCCGTCCACGACGGCGCCTTCGACCCGTGGCTGCGCCGCACGGCCCGGCAGGGCCTCGCGCTGCCACTCGCCTGTGCCGACGTCGAACGGGCGGGAGGCTCGGTCCTCACCACCGACGGACGGGATGTCGTGATCACGTTGCCCGTGGAGACCAACATCGCATGACCGCACGACTCGCGATCGTCGACGACGATCCGGACTTCACCGAATACCTCGAGACGCTGCTGATGAGCCGCGGTTACGCCGTGGATGTGTTCAACAGCGGCAGCGCGCTGCTCGAGGGGCTGCGGACCGGCGCGCCGCCCAACGTCGTGCTGCTCGACGTGCTGATGCCCGACATCGACGGCATCGAGACCCTGCGCACCATCCGCCAGATGGTGCCCGCCACGCAAGTGATCATGTTGTCGGGCCGCCAGACGCCGGCCACGATCGTCGAGGCGGTGCGCCTCGGCGCAGCCGACTACGTACTGAAGCCCGGCGACCGCGAAGGCATCGGCGAAGCCGCGCTCGAAGCGGCCATCCGCAACGCGCTCGAGCGCGAGAGCCTCAGCGCCGAAGTGGCACGGCTCAGCGCCCAGATTGCCGAGGACCCGCAGGGCACCCAGCCCTGCTGGAGCACCGGCCCGGCCATGCAGCCCGTCATGGTGATGGTCGATCGTGTCGCCGACAGCGACGTCGGCGTGCTGCTGCGCGGCGAGAGCGGGGTCGGCAAGGAGGTCATCGCCCGCGAACTGCACCGGCGCTCGCCGCGGCGGTCGAAGCCCTTCGTGAAGGTCAACTGCGCCGCGCTGCCCGCCGACCTCCTCGAGAGCGAGCTGTTCGGCCACGAGCGTGGCGCCTTCACCGGAGCCGGCAGCACGCGCATCGGCAAGTTCGAGTTCGCCCAGCACGGCACGATCATGCTCGACGAGATCGGCGAGATGCCGGTCGGGCTGCAGGCCAAGCTGCTGCACGTGCTGCAGGACCGCTCGTTTGCCCGCGTCGGCAGCAACAGGACCGTGGACGTGGACGTCCGCGTGATTGCCGCCACCAACCGCGATCTCGAAGCGATGATTCGCGCCGGCACGTTCCGCGAGGATCTCTACTACCGGCTGCAGGTCATCGAGATCTGGCTGCCGGCCCTGCGCGAGCGGCGTGAGGAGATTCCTGCGCTCATCGAGTACTTCCTCGCCAAGTACAGCGCCGTGTACCGTCGGCCCGCGATGAAGGCGAGCCGCACGCTCGTGTCGGCCCTCAGCCAGTACACCTGGCCGGGCAACATCAGACAACTCGAGAACATGATGAAGCGGTTCGTCGTGCTGCAGGACGAAGGGCTGATTCTGAGCGAACTCGTGCGCCTCGAGGAAGAAGAGGCCTCCTACCAGGCCTCCACCGTCAAGGCGCCGGTCCCCGTGCAGGTGGTGGCGGTGCCGAGTTCGGCGCCGCTCGTACCCGCCGCCAGCGAAACCTCGGCCGGGCCCGCCGATCCGGAGGGTGATGATGCCGCGCACGCGGCAGGCGACGAGGGTGGCATCCAACTGGCGACCTTGGCGCGAACCGCAGCGATGCAGGCCGAGCGAGAGGCCATCGAAATGGCTCTCGCCCGGTTCCGCTGGAATCGCCGCAAGGCTGCGGCGTATCTCAACGTCAGCTACAAGACGCTGCTGAACAAGATGAAGGAGTGCGGGATCAGCGATCCAGGTGCTTCCTGACCTCGTCCACCGCGTCGCCCGCCTTGCGTTTGACGGTACCGGCGGTCTCACGAATCTTGCCTGACGCCTGGTCGGCGTGCCCCTCGGCCTCGAGGTCGCGGTCCTTGGTCCACTCGCCGACCTTCTCCTTGACGTTGCCCTTGGCTTGCTCTGCCTTGCCTGCCATTTCGTCTTTGTTCACGTGAAGCTCCCTTCGATGTGCGTTGATCTGCACCCTGACAAAGCACGAACCGTGCCTGCGGGGGCCCGTTATTGCGGCCGGCGTGTCGCCGGGAGCCCTGCCCACGCTCCCTGTCCCTACCCACTGTGAGCGTGCGTCGACGCAGTTTGTCCACGGCCGCGCCTGGGGCGCCGGACGTGCCTGGCACCACCCCGAGCGCTCTGGTACCATCGCCGGCACCGATGTCGGTCGTACGGTGGTGGGAGGCCTCCCTGATTGCCGCAGCCTCGGTTGCGGCTGCGGCAGGGCTGCGCCTGGCCCTCGGCCCCGTCCTCGGAGACGACCTGCGCTACGTGACGTTCTTTGCCGCCGTCATCGTGGCCGCGTGGTACGGCGGCTTGCGCCCGGGTCTGCTGGCAACCGCGCTGAGTCTCGTGGTGTCGAGCTGGATGTTCATCCTGCCCCATCTCGACACGGACGGCATCGTGGGGCTCGATGGCGTGGGCGCCGTCATCTTCGGCGGCACGGGTCTGCTCGTCAGCATCGTGGCCGATCGCCTGCACGTGGCGCGCGCCGAGGCGCATCGCGCGGCTGAACGGCTGCGTACGACCTTGTTGTCGATCGGTGATGCGGTCATCGTGACGGATGCGGCGGGCGCCGTGACCGTCATGAACCCGCTGGCCGAATCGCTCACCGGGGTCTCCTCCACGGAGGCGACAGGGCGTCCGCTGCGTGACGTCTTCCGCCTCGTGGAGGCCGGCACGCAGCGTCCCGTCGACAATCCCGTCGAACGCGCCCTCCGGGACGGCCGGGTGGTCGAACTCTCGTCGGACACGCTGCTGATCGGCAACGACGGGCGGCAGTGCCCGATCGAGGACAGCGCCGCACCCGTCCGCGGCGTGGACGGCTCGCTCGATGGCGGCATCCTGGTGTTCCGCGACACCACCGAGCGTCGCCGCCGCGAGGCGGCCCTCCACGCCAGCGAAGCCGAACTGAGCGACCTGTTCAGCAACGCGAGCATCGGCATCCAGTGGGTCGGCGCCGCCGGAACGGTGCTGCGCGCCAACCAGGCGCAACTCGACATGGTCGGGCTGACGGAGGACGCCTACGTGGGGCAGCCCATGAGCGCCGTCCACGTGGATCCCGACGACGCGCGCACACTGATGGCGCGTTTGCTGTCGGGCGAGGTGGTGCGGCACTTTCCCGCCCGCCTGCGGGGACCGGCCGGCAGCGTGCGCGACGTGCTCATCACCTCGAGCGTGTTGTGGGAAGACGGGCGCTTCGTGCACAGCCGCTGCTTCACCCTCGACGTCACCGACCGCAAGCGCGCGGACGAGATGCAGGGGCTGCTCGCCGCCGTCGTCGAGTACTCCGATGATGCGGTCATCAGCAAGTCACTGGACGGCACCATCCTGTCGTGGAACGCCGGGGCCGGCGGCATGTTCGGCTACGGCGAGGCCGAGGCGGTCGGGCAGTCCATCAACATGATCATCCCTCCGGAACTGCAGGCGGCCGAAACCGACCTCCTGGCGCGCGTCCGGCGAGGGGAACGCGTGGAGCCGTTCGAGACCGTCCGGGTGGCGCGCGACGGGCGGCGGCTCGACGTCTCGCTCTCACTCTCGCCCGTCAGGGACGAGACCGGCGCCATCACGGGGGCCTCGTCCATCGGCCGTGACATCAGTGACCGCAAGGCACTCGAGCGGTCGCTGCGCGAGAGCGACAGGCGGAAGGACGAATTCCTCGCCGTCCTGGCCCACGAGCTGCGCAACCCGCTCGCCCCCATCCGCAGCGGCGTCGCAGCCCTGCAACTGGCGTTGCCGGGTGACGAGACCGTACGCCGCACGGCTCAAATCGTCGAGCGACAGGTGCGTCAGATGTCGCGCCTGCTCGACGACCTGCTCGACGTGGCACGCATCACACACGGAAAGCTTGAACTCCGTAAGGAACTCATCACGCTCCAGAGCGCCATCGAGGTCGCGGTCGAGACCACGCAGCCGTTGCTGGCGTCGGCGTCGCAGACGCTGCAGCTCGACGTGCCGGACGCGCCCATCATGGTGATGGCCGACCCGGTGCGCCTGGCGGAGGTGTTCGGCAACCTGCTGAGCAACGCCTCGAAGTACTCGCCCGAGGGCACCCCCGTTTCCGTGACGCTGCGCGGTCACGGCACATCGGCCAGCGTCGAGGTGCGTGACCGCGGCATCGGGCTGGCGCCGGAAGACATGCCGACGCTCTTCGAGATGTTCGCGCAGGTCACCGAGGCCCGCGCGCACGCGCAGGGCGGTGTCGGCATCGGCCTTGCGCTCGTGAAAGGCCTGGTGGATCTGCACGGGGGCCTCGTGACGGCGACGAGCGAGGGCCCCGGCAAGGGCAGCGTGTTCCGGGTGGAGTTGCCGTTGGCAGCAGGCGTGTCCACGGATGGCGCGGCGGTGGCGGCAGACGCGGTGCCTGCGTCGGCGCAGAATCGCCGCGTGCTGGTGGTGGATGACAACCGCGACAGCGCCGATGCGCTGGTGGTGCTCATCGAGGCCCTCGGCTACGAGGCCCGCGCGGCGTACGACGGGTCCGCGGCCGTGTCCGAAAGCCAGGCCTTCGTTCCCGACATCGTCTTCATGGACCTCGGCATGCCTGGGATGGACGGCTACGAGGCGGCCCGGCGCATCCGCCAGGTCCCCGGCGGCGACGCCATCCACCTCGTCGCTCTGACGGGTTGGGGGCAGGACCGCGACCGGGAGCAGACGCGAGAGGCTGGCTTCGACGACCACCTGGTGAAACCGATCGACCCCGGCGCGATGCACGGCTTGCTCGAAGGGCTCGCGCCCCGTCGGCAGCCGTGACATACACGCCGGCGCCGGCCGGTTACCGTGCGGCAGCCACGGTCAACTGGTTGACGATCTTGTAGCCCTTGGCATGCTGGCCCGCGATCTGTTCGGCAAGCCGCCGCTGCTCGGCCGTGGGCACGGTGCCCTTCAGCAACACGGTGTTCGCGTCGTTGTCGGTGTCGACATTGATGTTCGAAGTATCGATGCGATCGTCGGCAATCAGCGCCGACTTCACGTCGACGGTCTGCGCGGCGCCGGCCACCGCGTCGGCCGCGTTGCCGGTGTCTCGAACGACGCCACGGGCCGTGTTGCCACATGCCGCCACGGACACGACGAGTCCGGCCGCAAGGGCCCAGCTGGCGGCAGTCGAGACGAGGGAATGTATGCGAGTCATGAGGTGCTCCTCCTGTCGAGCAGAGATGAAGGACGTCGCGACGCGCAACGTCCCACACCTCCTCTGCAACTTCTTCGCCGTCCAGGCGACCGTCGGTGCGGGCCGGCATCACGAAGGCAAAGCCCGCCGTTACGCCGCCATCCGGCGGGGCCGTCGGCACGGCGGACCACAGCTCGGCTTGCCGCCTGCGGGGCAGGTCGGCCAGCATGTGAGTAGCGACTTACCCAGATTGCACCACGTCCGATGGCCAGACCTCCCTTCCTGAAGCTCTTCAGCGCACTCACCTCCGATCGCCGTACCGTCGAGTCCGTCATCCCCCGCCGGACCTTCGACGATGTGGTGCTGCCGCCGGCGACGCGCCGCGCCCTCGACGAGGCCCTGAGCCAGGTGACGAGCCACGACCTCATCTTCACGAGGTGGGGCCTGGGTGAGCGTCACCCGACGGGCATGGCGCTGGCCTTCAACTTCGCCGGACCGTCCGGGACCGGAAAGACCATCTGCGCCGAAGCCATCGCGCACGCGCTGGGCCGCCGGCTGCTGGTGGTGCGCTACGCAGAACTCGAGTCGATGTGGATGGGCGAGACGCCGAAGAACGTGGCCGCCGTCTTCCGGATGGCCGACGAGGAGCACGCGGTGCTCTTCTTCGACGAGGCCGACGCGATTGCAATGCGACGGGCGACCCATGGCGACACGGCAATGGCCCGCGAGTCGAACACCGTGGTGAACGTGCTGCTGCAGGAGCTCGAGCGCTTCAACGGCGTGGTGATCTTTGCCACCAACCTGGCAGCCAACTTCGACCCGGCCTTCGAGCGCCGCGTGCGGACGCACGTGCTGTTCGAGCCGCCCGGTGTCGCCGAGCGCGCCGAGATCTGGCGTGTGCAGATGCATCCGACGTTGACGCCGCTCGATGCCGACGTGGACTTCCACGTGCTGGCCGAGCGGTTCGAGGCCACAGGCGGTGACATCCGCAACGCCGTGCTGAAGGCGGCGCTGGCTGCGGCGGCCGAAGACGCCCCGGCGGGTACGCACCGCATCGCCCAACGCCACCTCGAGGCCGGCATGCGAGACGTGCTGGCAGGCAAACGGGTGATGCGCCAGTCGATTGTCGGGCCTCAGCCTCCTGCGGAGGACGCGGCGGCACTGGCCGCGGTGCAGCAGATGCATCAGGCGATGCAGCGCACGATGACGCTGGCGGTCGCCGCTGCCTCGGTGGCCGTCGTGGTGGCGCTGGTGGCGCTCCTCGTCACGCTGGCGCGGTAGTCGTCGCCCGGCCTGCGCTCACGGGCGGTCCAGGCCGAGGGCCCGGGTCTGCGGGTCGTCGGCAATCGGGCGGACTTCCACGCAGCCCTTGGCGGCTCCCGGAATGCGCGCGGCGATGTGCACGGCCTGCTCCAGCGTCTCGGCCTCGATGAGGTAGTAGCCGCCAACCTGCTCGCGCGTCTCGGCAAACGGCCCATCGGTCGTGGCCACACGCCCGTCGCGCACGCGCACGGTCACGGCGGTTTCCCGCGGCATCAGGCGGTTGCCGGCCACGAAGTGGCCGTCTCGTTTGATCGCGTCGGTGAACGCGGCGTAGTCACGATAGTGCGCGGCCGCCTCCTCGGCGGGCATGTCTTCCATCACGGCTTCGGCGCAGATCAGGCAAAGAAACTTCATCGACACTCCGTTCAGGCTTCCGCGGCGCCCTGCCTCGGTGCCGTGATGATACGAACATCGCACCGCCCAGGGCCATCCGGCGGCTGGCACGAAACTGGCGATCGTGTGGAAGTGCATGCGCCCGAACCTCTTTGTCGGATGCTCCGGATGGGATTACCCGCACTGGCGCGGCCGTTTCCACGAGGCCGGCATTCCCCGACGGCTCTGGCTCGAACACTACGCGAGTCTGTTCGACACGGTCGAACTCAATTCGACCTTCTACCGGTTGCCCTCGCCCGAGACGTTTGCCGCCTGGGCCGGACGCGTGCCCGATCACTTCCGCTTCGCTGTGAAGGCGAGCCGGTACCTCACCCACATGAAGCGGCTGCGCGACCCGGCCGAGCCGCTCGATCGGTTGTTCTCACACGCCCAGCACCTCGGGCACCGGCTGGGTCCCGTGCTCTACCAGTTGCCGCCACGATGGATGCCCGACCGCGAGCGGTTGGCGACCTTTCTGGCTGCGCTCCCGGCCGAGACACCAGGGTTCGACGGCCCACGGGTGGGCCCACTCGCCCACGTCATCGAGTTCCGCCACGACGTGGGGGTCACCGAGGACGTCCTGGCGCTGCTGCGCGAGCACGGCGTGGGCCTGTGCCTGCACGACATGCCCGGCGGACCGGTCGGAGCGGCGTCGCGGGCGGTGACGAGCCGCACGATCTACGTCCGGTTCCACGGTGCCAAGGGGCGCTATGCCGGACGCTACCCCGATCGCGTGCTCGACGAATGGGCCGCGTTCCTGCGCCCTCACCTGGAGGACGGTCGTCGGGTGCATGTGTACTTCAACAACGACATCGACGCGCAGGCGCCTGAGGACGCTCGTCGGCTGCACGCGCGGCTCCTCTGATCGACAGCCGGCGGGCGTCGGCTCAGCCGCCCGACTCTGGCCGGTACACCGTCTGCGTCTCGATGCTGCCATCCTCGAGATGGCGGAGCGGGGTCACCTTGATGTTGCGCAGGTGGGTCTGCCCACCCGACCGCTGGGCGTCGTGATAGAAGAGCAACCACTGGCCCGCCACTTCGACGATCGAGTGGTGCGACGTCCAGCCGAGGACCGGCTCGAGGATGCGCCCACGATAGGTGAACGGCCCATACGGCGATGTCCCGGTGGCATAGACGATGTAGTGGGTGTCGCCCGTCGAATACGAGAGGTAATAGGTGTCGCCGCGCTTGTGCAGCCATGCCGCCTCGAAGAAGCGTCGGGCGTTGTCGCCCGCGGTAACCGGCTGGCCGCCCTCATCGAGGATGAGAATCTCGCGTGGCGGTTCGGCAAAGCCACGCATGTCGTCTCGCAGCCTGGCCACCCGGGGCGCGATGGCCGGCGCCTCGGGCGCGGGATAGCTGTCCTCGGGCTGGTAGCTGCCCGTGGTCCAGCGCTGCAACTGGCCGCCCCAGATGCCCCCGAAGTACATGTAGCTGGCCCCGTCGGCGTCGGTGAAGACGGCAGGGTCGATGCTGACGGCCTCGTCGATGGGTGCAGGATCCGCGGTGAAGGGACCGGCGGGGGTGTCGGCCACGGCCACCCCGATGCGGAAGACGCCCTCGTCGTCCTTCGCCGGGAAGTACAGGAAGTATCGTCCGTCTCTCGCCGCGGCATCCGGCGCCCAGAGCTGGCGGGCGGCCCAGGGCACCTGATCGACGTCGAGCACCACGCCGTGGTCGGTCACCGGACCGTCGATGCGCTCCATCGAATACACGCGATAGTCGCGCATGGCGAAGTGGCTGCCGGCATCGTCGGACGGAATGCCCGCGTCGATGTCGTGGGACGGATAGATGTAGATGCGGCCGTCGAAGACGTGCGCGGAGGGGTCGGCCGTGTAGTGGCTGGTCACGAGCGGCGCGTCCTTGAACCAGGCGCCCGACGTCCCTTCCTCGGAGGCGCCGGTGGGCGGAGGCGCCTCGCGGCATCCTGCGGCAAGGAGGGCGACGACCACGACGGACGGGACGGCACAACGCATGAGCGTGACTCCTGGGATGTGTGGCGAACGGGCCATCGTACCGCGACACGGTAGAATGGCGCCGCGACCTTCGCGAAAGGAACATCGAGTGGCTGTCACACGACGGGAACTTGGCAGGATGGCGCTGGCGGCAGTACCTGCGGCACTGGTGGGCACACGCGCCTCGGCGCGCGGCGTCGGCGTACAGTCGCGACCGCAGTCGGTGATCGACGGCGTGCAGATCGGGGTCATCACCTACAGCTACCGGAGCATGCCCGACCAGAGTGCCGAGGCCACGCTGCGCTACATCGTCGACTCGGGGATCAGCGCGGTGGAGTTGATGGGAGGCCCCATCGAGGCGTTCGCTGGAGCGCCTGCCGCACCTCGCCTGCCCGGTGGTGCGGGCGCGCCCGGTGGCCGGCGTACGCCGCCCACGCCCGAACAGGTGGCGGCACGCGAGCAACATGCCGCGGCGCTCAAGGCCTGGCGACTCTCGCAGTCGATGGACCGGTTCAAGGCGCTCCGGCGCCTCTACAACGACGCCGGCGTCACCGTCTACGCCACCAAGATGCTGGCCGGCGCCATGTCCGACGAGGAGTACGAGTACGTGTTCGACGTCGCCGAAGCGCTCGGCGCGCACCACACGACGCTCGAACTCCCCACCGACGCGGCCACGCTGAAGCGCATCGGCGACTTTGCCGTGAAGCGCAAGGTGTATGCGGGCTACCACACGCACCTGCAGGGCACGCTCACCGCCTTCGACGAGGCCTTCGCTCTCTCGCCCGGCAACATGGCCAACATCGACTTCGGGCACTACGTCGCGGCGGGCAGCGGCGATCCCGTGGTGTTCCTCGAGAAGTTCCACGATCGCATCTGCAGCTTCCACCTGAAGGACCGGCGCTCGAAGGAGAACGGACAGGCCAACGTGGCGTGGGGCACGGGCGATACGCCCATCGCGCGCATCCTGCAGTCGGTGCGGCGCAACCGCTACACGATGCCGGCCACCATCGAGCTCGAGTACGAGATCCCGCCGGGCTCCACGGCCGTCGCCGAGGTGCGCACGTGCCTCGACTACTGCCGCCGCGTGCTGGCCTGACGCGGCGCTTCCCAAGCCCCGCCCCAGGCGCCTGACGCCGTGCGGCGTCAGCCCTTGACGCTGATGCCCCGTGCCTGCAGCAGCGGCCGCACGCGTTCGCGTACGTCGCCGGCCAGTTCGATGGCGCCAGGGCGCACGGCACCGCCGGTGGCGCAGGCCTTCTTCAGCGCCGTGGCCAGGTCCGCCAGGTAGGGCTCGTTGTCGGGTAGCCGGTCGATCACGGTCACGCGCTTGCCGCCCCGGCCCTTGGACTCTACCCGCAGCGTGGCCACCACACGCGCGGGCACGGGCTGATTCAGCGACGACGAACACCGGCAGTCGGACGCCGGCCAGCCGCAGGTGGGGCACGGGCGGCCCTTGTCGGACGAGTACACCAGCCTGGTCGTCATCGGGGTGTCAAGGCCTCCACCTGGCGCTGGGCCCGCGCCAGGTCGTCCCCGGTATCGGGGGTGCCGACATGATCGTGCAGGTCGGTGAAGAGGAGCAACGCGAGGTGCGCCTGCTCACGTGCCTCCTCGAGGTCTCCGCGCGTCTGCAGCACGCGGCTCAGCCAGTAGTGTGACGCCGCCACGTCGCGCCAGAGGGCCGGCGTCTGCACCTCCTCGGCATAGGGCACGTCGAGGTCCAGCCGGTCGCGCAAGATCGTCTCGGCCTCGTCGAGGCTGTCGGCCGCGAACGCCGTGGTGGCGAGGCGCTCGAGGGCGAGTGACCGCGTGCGATGGCCGTGCGGCGTGACCTGTGCCTCGCACGCCGCGGCACTGACCTCCCAGCTCTCGCCGTAGGCCTGCAAGGCCGACGTCCAGTCCTCGCCGGTCCGCGCGACATCGCCGAGGTGACGCAGCACTTCGGCCAGGGCGATCCGGGCCGCGGGTGTGCCCTGCTCCTCCGCCAGTGTCCGCCGCAGCGGCAGGCTCTCGGCGAAGGCGTCGCGCGCGGCCAGCGCATCGCCCGCCTCCAACGACGAGGTGCCCGCGCGCTCGAGCGCCGTCGCCAGCGCCGCACGCGCCATGTCGTCGTCAGTCTCGGCGACGATGGCGCGACGATGCGCCAGCGCGTCGGCATAGGCAGCAGGAAGCGCGGCGCGTTCCCCCAGGTCTCGGTGGACGTCGGCCACGGCGGTGATGCACAGGGCGAGGTCCTCGCGCGTGTCACGCGTGGCCTCGCGCTCGAATCTCGCGCGCGCGATCGTCAGCGCGTCCTGGCGCAGCGTGAGCGTCCCGTGGGCGTCGCCGCACTGCCGGCTGATCTGCGCGACGTTGAGCATCGACACCATGAGGTCGCGGTCGGCCCATGGCGAGTCGGACCATGCCAGTGCGGCGCGATCGATCTCGAGCGCCTCGTCGAAGCTGGCACGGGCAATCTGGAGGTCGCCGAGGTCGCGGCTCGCCTCGCCGTGCAGCTTCAGCAGCAGCGACAGCGACTGGTGTTCGGCGTGCGCGGCTCCTGCCTGCCCGCATCGTCTGCGCTGTGCGGCTATCGCGCGTTCGACCAGCAGGCGCGCCCGCGCCGCATCGCCGTGCTGCCGCAACGTGTCAGCGGCCTGGTAGTACATGTACCAGTACACCGTGTCGGCATCGAGCGTATCCAGCGCGTCGGCGAGCTGCCGCGCGCACTGCCACGCCAGGGCGTATTCGTGGTGCGCGCCGTGGGCGCTGACCAGTCTCGCGAGCGCGTACGCCGCGATGTGGCGCTCCGATGCGGCGTCGGACGCGGCAAAGAGCCTCGCCGCGAGCATGCAGGTGCGCAGGCTCAATGCCATCGGTGCGGCGTCGAGTGCCGACACGTCCAGCATGCGGCGTCGGACGACGAGGCGCAGGGCCTCGGCCACGTCGTCTTCGTCGAACTCGTTGCCGACGCAGCGGACGGCCACCTCGTGGAACACCCGCTGCGTGAAGGCGCCGAGCACTCCCGCCTCGCGACGGATGAAGGCATGTGGCCGCTCGGCCCACTCGAGTGCCCGGCCGTCGCCGTCAGCGGCGTCCAGCGCGGCAGCCACCTCCTGCACGAGCGGCTCCACGAACTCCTGGCCCTGCAGACTCGCCAGCAGCAGGGCGCGGCGCACCTCCGGTTCGAGCGAGAGCAGCCGCTCCTCGACGAGGTCGTGCAGCGCGACGGTCTTCTCGAGCAGCGTGTCGAGCCCCCTGTCGGTGAGCGCCGCGTCGAGTCGACGCCCGTCGAAGACCTTCGCGTTGCGTGCACACCACCGGACGATCTCGTCGAGGAAGCGGGGGTTGCCACCCGCCCGCTCGAGCAGGGCCGATGCCTGCGGAGGCGTCAGCCCCGGCAGTGCAGCTCGCAGCACCGGCGCGAGATCCTCCACCGGCCCCAGAAGTGTGGGCGTCCAGGACGGGTCGAGGGCCGTCGCATGACGCAGGACGACCCCGGCCGCCGTCAGTCCTTCGTCGAGGGGGGCCGCGGCATCCCGGTGCCACTCGGCGGTCCAGCAGGTCACGATGACGAGCACCGGCCATCGGTGCGCACGTGCCTCCGACAACACACGGTCGAGAAAGGCGAGCTCCGAGCTGTCCGGCTGGGCAAAGTGCCCATCGTCGAGCACCAGCACGGCGGGCACGGCCAGCGTGTCCGCTTCGCGACGTGACACCACCACGCCGATGTCGGCCACCATGCGCGTGACGAGGTCGTCGCGCTGCTGCGCCAGCACGTCAGCCGGCGCGGGAGCCTGGCGCTCGGCCCACCAGCCGTGCGCACCCTGGCCGAGTTCGAAGGCCGTCTCGCCGATGGTCTTGAAGAGGCCGGCAAAAGGCACGGCGTCGATGGCGATGTCGAGCACCACCTTGCCCACCGTCTTGCCGATGGCCTGTTGATGCTCGCGGCGGCGACGCGTCCGGTAGAGCGGTGCCAGATGCGGCGTGAAGTGATCCACGGCCGCGGCGAACTGGCCGACCACTGCCTGGTTGCGGGCCCCTGGGTCTGGCACGCGCAGGCCCCACCACAGGAACGGCACCGGCGCGGACGGGTCGCACGTGGACGGCTCGACGTGCACCTGCAGGTTGTCGTCCACCTGTCCGAGCGTGGGCGGCCAGTAGCGCACCGTCTCACCTTGCATGCGCGCGGCCAGCCGACGATAGAACTCCTGCACCACTCGTGTCTTGCCGAGGCCAGATTCGGCCACGAGCGCCACGACCTGCGGCTCGCCGCCGTCACCCTCAGCGACCGCCGCCCAGGCCTCGTCGAGACGGGCCAGTTCGCGCTCACGTCCGCAGAACATCAGCCGGGCGTCTTGGTCAGACCGAACTTCTCGACGCGGTAGCGGATCTGATCGCGGTTGAGGCCGAGCAACGCGGCCGCGCGCGTCTGGTTGCCTCCTGCGCGCTCGAGCGCCTGCACGACGAGGCTGCGTTCGAGTTCCTCGAGGTTGACGCCATCGGCCGGCAGGCCGATGCCCTGGGCACCGGCCTCCGGTGCGTGGCCCATCAGCGGGAAGTCCGCCGGCTCGAGCCACTCGCCGTCGGCGAGCAACATGGCCCGCTCGACCGCATTGCGCACCTCGCGGATGTTGCCCGGCCAGCCGTAGTGCTGCAGCACGCGCATGGCCGCCGGCGACACGCCCTTCACGCTCTTGCGGAACTCCTGGTTGAACACGTCCACGTAGAAGTGCACGAGCCCCGGCACGTCCTCGAGGTGCGCGCGCAGGGGCGGCAGTTCGATGGGCAGGACGTTGAGGCGGTAGAACAGATCTTCTCGGAACGCGCCGGCCTTGACCTGCTCGGCGAGCACGCGATTGGTCGCGGCGATGACGCGGACGTCCACCCGGATGTCCTGGTGCCCCCCGACGCGCTTGAACGCCTTCTCTTCGAGAAACCGCAGCAGCTTCGACTGGAGTGCGGGCACCATCTCGCCGATCTCGTCGAGGAACACGGTGCCGCCGTCGGCCTGTTCGAACAGCCCGCGCTTCTGCTGGCGCGCGTCGGTGAAGGCGCCACGTTCGTGGCCGAACAACTCGCTCTCGAGCAGCGCCTCGGGAATGGCCGAACAGGTGATGTTCATGAACGGGCGGTTCGCCCGCTCGCTGTTGTAGTGCAGCACCTTGGCGGCCAGGTCCTTGCCGGTGCCGCTCTCACCGGTGAGCAGCACCGTGGAGGCCGGGCTCCGCGCCACCTTGGCGAGCAGCGCCCGCAGGCCTGCCATCACCGGCGAGTCGCCGACGATGCGGTCGAACGCATAGGGCTGAGCCTGCGCGGTGCGCAGCTGTCGCACTTCGCGGCGCAGGCGCGTGGTCTCGAGCGCACGGGCCACGAGGCTCGAGATGTCGTCGAGATTGAAGGGCTTGTTGGCGAAATGGTAGGCGCCGATCTTCATGGCCTCGACCGCCGTGTCCACCGTCGCGTAGGCCGTGAGCAGGATGACGAGGGTATCGGGGTCCTGCTCCTTGATCTGGCGCAGCACGCTCACACCGTCGATGTCGGGCAGCTTGAAGTCGAGCAGCACGAGATCGACGCCCTCGCGGACGAGGTCGAGACCTGCCTGGCCGGTGCCGGCTTCGAGGACGTGGTGACCGTCGCTGCGCAGGCGCTCGGCAAGCGACCACCGAATGAGCTGTTCGTCGTCGACGACGAGGATGGTGGAGTGGGGCATGGGTCGCTCAAGAGTATATGGCGGGGAATTTGCCGCGGGCGCCTCGGACAATTTCGCGGAGCGCGGGCCATCGGGCCGCGCTCGAGGCCGTTGACCGCGATCGCCACGCTGGTACGGGTCTTGAACAGCAGGAGGCCATGGCCTGCGCGCCTCCCCTCCCGGCGTCTTCAGCACCCCCGCCGCACATGTCCGTGCTGGTGGTGGAAGACGAGCCTCTTCTCCGTTGGGCCATCTCGGAATCGCTGAGCGCCGCGGGGCATCTCGTGCTGCAGGCTGCCGATGGCACGTCTGCCGTCGCCGCCGTCGAAGGCGCCGCAGGGCTCGACGTCATCCTCCTCGATTTCCGCCTGCCCGACTCGAACGACTTCGGGCTGCTCACACGTCTGCGGGCGATGGCACCGGCAAGCGCGGTGGTGATGATGACGGCCTGCAACACGCCGGAGCTCACGACCGCGGCCCGGGCCCTCGGGGCGGCGCTGGTGCTCGACAAGCCCTTCGACCTGCAGTCGCTCGACGCGCACCTTCGCGCGGCCTGTGCCAGAGGAGGCGCCGCGTAAAAATCCTCGGCCGCCGGCAAAAGCCCCCGGCACCGCCGCCCGACTACGCAGATCCCGCCGATATCACATTGATTTTCATTCCCGCCCCGGCGGCACGCGAGTTGCCTCAGGTACAGCGGGACGCACTGATACCAGGTACTCGCATTCATCACAGGACGACACATCATGACTCTCCGACCTCTCGCCTCCACGCTGCTCGCCACCGGCCTCACGGCCCTCCTCCTGCCGGTGACGGCTGCCGCGCAGCAGGCGCCGCTGGCCTTCAAGTCCGCCAAGGTCACCATCAGCGGCACGTCCAACGTGCACGACTGGACCGCGGCATCGTCGAACGTCAAGGTGGCCCGCGCCGCCGTGTCGGCTGACGCCAAGGGGCCGGCGTTCTGGGACGCCGTCGTCAAGCCCGGAGCGGTGGAGACCTTCGAGGTGGTGATTCCCGTCACCTCGCTGACCTCGCCGCGCAGCGGACTCGACAAGAACATGTACAAGGCGCTCAAGGCCGACCAGCACAAGGAGATCACCTTCCGACTCGTGCGGCTCGCGGCCAAGCCCACGCCCGGGGCCTTCACCGCGACCGGCATCCTGCGGGTGGCTGGTGTCGAGAAGGAAGTGGCGCTCGACCTGACGCTCGGCCGTACCACCCAGGCCCTGGTCGTGAAGGGCACGACCGACCTGCTGATGACCGACTTCAACATCGAGCCGCCGACCGCGCTGCTCGGCACGGTCCGCAGCAGCCCGAAGGTGACCATCAGCCTCGAGACGGTGCTCTCGTCGCCCCTGTCGTAAGCACACAGCTACGCAATCACATTCTCGTCCGTCATACACGCCTGTCTTCATTCACGTCGTTCATTCCGTTCGTTCGAGGAGCTACACCATGACACCCCGACTCATCACCGGCGCACTCGCCGCGCTGCTCATGGCCTCCGGGCCGGCCCTTGCGCAGGACCCGCCTGCCCTCCCCGCGGCCCCGCTTCCCGTGGTCGAGGAGCCCGTCGAGGAGCCTGCCGAGGAGGACGAAGCCGAGCCGCTCGACCCCTGGCAGGGTCGCAAGATCACCATCCAGCACTTCCGGCCGCAGGACAAACGCGGCATCAACGTGTTCGAGACGTCGAAGGACCCCGGGGTCGAGTACAAGGGCTTCAAGCTCGATTGGGGCGCCGCGTTCACCTCGCAGGTGCAGAACCTCGAACACAGCAACAGCGCCGAGCCGCGCATCGTCAACGGCGTGGACGCCAACGAGTTGATCCGCATCGGCTTCGGGCCGAACACGTCGAACGCCAACTTGTACATGCACGCCCAGCTCGCCAAGGGCGTCCGCATCCAGTTGACGTCGTACCTCTCGTCGCGGCACCACAACGAGACCTGGGTGAAGGACGGCTTCATCCTCATCGATGACTCGCCCATCGAACTGCCCCCGCTCAAGGCGCTGATGGAGTACGTCACCCTCAAGGTCGGGCACTTCGAGATCAACTACGGCGACCAGCACTTCCGCCGCAGCGACAACGGCAACGCGATGCACAACCCCTTCGTGGGCAACTACATCGTCGATGCATTCGCCACCGAGATTGGTGCCGAGGTATACGTCCAGAAGAACGGCCTGCTCCTGATGGGCGGCCTCACGGGTGCCGAGATTCGCGGCACGGTGACGGTGCCGCAGAACCGCGGACCGGCCCTGCTCGGCAAGGTCGGGTTCGACCGCCAGCTCAACCCCGACCTTCGCGTGCGCCTGACGGGCTCGATGTATCACGCGAACAAGTCGAACAGCAATACGCTCTACAGCGGTGACCGCGGCGGCTCGCGCTACTACTTCGTGCTCGAGAACACGGCCGCGACCGAGTCGGCACAGTTCACCTCGGGCCGCTTCAACCCGGGCTTCCGCAACAACGTCACGGCCTTCCAGGTGAACCCGTTCGTGAAGTACCGTGGACTCGAGTTCTTCGGCGCGCTGGAGCGGGCCGAGGGGCGCACCTCGGCCGAGACCTCGAAGCGCTCGATGAACCAGTATGCTGGTGAAGTGGTGTATCGCTTCATGCCGGACGAGATGATGTTCGTCGGCGCGCGCTACAACAAGGTGGATGCC
>JAEZDP010000449.1 GCA_023418055.1 Acidobacteriota bacterium | reverse complement strand
CGGGTTTTTAGCCCGGCCCCGGGGGGCGCCCGGCCGGCGGGGCGCGCCCGGCTCGCCACCCGCATGTAGGTGTCGAGGTCGATGGTGTCGAACGTGTCTCCCAGCCCCGTGGCGCGTCCCATCTCGTCGAAATACGCCACATCGTCGACGAGGCCGTTGCGAAGGGCGGCGTCAGGCAGCATCGGGCCCTGGTCGATGAGGGCCCGCACCTCGGTCATCGGCTTGTTGCGGGCATCGGCCACCGTCGCGATCATGTGCTCGAAGGCGTCGTGGTTGAGCGACTCGGTCATCTCACGGTGGGCGGGCGTGAAGCCCTTCTCGGTGAACGTGTTCACCGCGGTCTTGTAGTCGCCGATGTGCAGCAGGTCGGGCGTGGCACCGATGGCGTCGAACGTCCCGCGCAGGAACACCTGATAGCTGGCCTGGCCGAGCACGTTCAGTTGTCCTGACGGCACGAGGACGATGCGGTTGGCCGCCGAGGCGAGCACGTACTCACGGTCGCCGGCGAACTCGAGGAAGGCCACGAGAGGCTTGCCCGACGAGCGGAAGTCGACGAGTGCGTCGCGCAGTTCGTGGACCTTGCCCCACATGGACGGGGCCGCGACGGGTTCGAGGAGGATGCCCGTGACACGGCTGTCGGTCTTGGCGGCGCGGATCACCTCCACGAGCGATCGCATCGTCGGCCGTTCCTGAAAGACCTGATCGATGACGCTGACGGGGATCTCGTCGAGGTCACCGGTGACGCGCAGCACGAGGACACCGCTCGAGGTGATGGCTGGCCCACGCGACACCGCGAACCAGAAGAAGGCCATCAGCGCGGCCGACGAGACGACAGCCACCAACAGCAGGAACATGACAATCCAGACGCCTCGACGTACAGCCACGCACTGTCCTTTCAGGAGGGTGCCCGGTCGGGCACGTGTCTCATTGTAGGTCTCCTGCCCCACGCCGGACACGCGCGCCCACGTCGTTGCCTGGCGCGGTGCAATGCGCTATACTTCGCCTCCTGTGACCGCCCGGTCACAGCCCCCCACGCGGAAGTGGCGGAATTGGCAGACGCGCAGGTCTCAGGAACCTGTCGGGGCAACTCGGTGAGGGTTCAAGTCCCTCCTTCCGCACCACCACCATCAACACACAGGGCTCGCCGTCGGGAACCTCTCCCGCTCAGGGGCACCCATGGGGATCGTCGCCCGGCATCACGCCTTCGCCACGGCGTGTAACCGGCGCAGGCAGGCAACATTTACCGTCCTGAATCCATACACAGCGAGGTTCCTCTAGCGCGATCCAGCCCATCTTTTCGGGTAGATCACTGAGGATCCCGACAAGGCGCCGTCGGCACGCAACCTGCACTAGAGCCAGTCGGTCAGCGAACTACGCGTGTCTCACGCAGCTGACGGGAGATTGACCTGATGCGAATGTTGCCCTCTCGACGACGTGTGCTGTGGAAGTTGCGCCGGGCAGGACAGATGGTGCGGTGTGAAATCTGCCCGCATCCGTTCGGCACGGAGCTTCGCTACCTCGTCAACGGCAAGCAGCTGATGAGTCGCGTCTTCGAGGAGTGGGACTCGCTCGAGCGTGTCGCGCGCTCGTGGCACGAAGGTCTGCGCCTGCGGGGATGGCACGCCGCCTCGTTCGGCACCGATTCGCACCTCTCAGCCGTCTCGTAGCCTTCCGCCGTCACCCACCGCCTTCCGTTACACTGGCGGCATGTCAGCCGCCAGTCGTGGCCCGTGGGTCGCCCTCGCCGTCTTCTGCCAACGTGTAGACCTCCAGCCCGACGGCTCAGCCGATGTCATCGGCATCGTCGATGGCGTTGCGCTTACTCCGCAGTCCCCTTCCGACGCCCCTGACCTCGTCCTGAATATCCGTGCGGTGGTCGCGCTGCGCGCAGGCGAGGTCCGCGGCCTCAAGCAGATCGGCATCCGCGGGACGTATCCCTCGGGGGCGGAGGGGTTGAGCGCGAGCCGGCAGGTGCAGTTCAGCGACGCACGGCCCGCCGTGACCCTGAGCCTGCCCCTGGAGCTCGAACTGCCGGAGACCGGCCTCTACCGCTTCGACATCACCTGTGACGGCGAACTCCTGACCGTGCTGACCCTGGCCGTCGAGCGCGAGCCCAGCCCCGCGCCCTGACGCCCCTCGCGCGCCTGCGCGAGGCGGCGCCTGCCGCGTCGCTCGTGCTACGGGAGAGCAGGACAGGCCGTGGCCGGAGTGACGTCCGGGCCGTCGAGGCTCGCGAAGGACAGGTGCTGAATGCGTGCGGGCACCGTGGGTGACAACGTGATGGCGGCTCGCACCTGCCCTCGGTCGCAGCGGAGCGTCCAGGCCCCCCGAAGCGGGTTGTCCACCTCCCAGGTGTCGTCGGCCACGCACTGGCCGTGACGCGTCCGCAGGGTCTCGACCTCGGCACGGCGCTCGGCGAGCGGCCGGTCGAGAAAGAGGTTGTCGGCCGCCACACCCTCGGCCACGGCGTCGTCCCACCTGGCGAGGAGCGCGTTGACGGCATCGCGAGCCGTCCGAAGGGCCGGCGCAGGCTGCACGGCGCGTGGCTGCAGGGCGCCCGTGCGTGCCAGCGCGGCGAGCGCGGCGTCGAATGGCGGCCCCCAGGCGGTGTAGGTGAGGTTGCCTGCGGCCACGAGCCCGACGCCGTAGTCCGGCAACCAGGTCATCAGCGATCCATAGCCGGGCAGGCCCCCGGCGTGAGCCACGACGTGGTCGAACTGGCACGTCTGCGAGACGCGGAGGCCGTACCCGTAACCGCCGGCAAGCAGGTGCAGCGGAGCGTCGCGTCCGCCGGTGACGGTCGCCGGGCGCATGCGCGACACCTGCTGCATCTCACGCAGCGAGGCGCGCCGCACCGGTCCTCGATCGTCGCCGTCGCGCGCCGGCCACGCCGACAGCATGAAGCCGACGTAGCGGCCGAGGTCGTCCATCGACGTCAACATGCCGCCCATGGCGCCGAAGGCGCCGTCCGCCAGGGCCGGCTCGAGCGCCCACCCCGTGCCATCGCGCCGATACCCGAGCGCCAGGCGGTCACGGGGCACGTCGGCGGGTTCGAGCGTCGTGGCGTGCATGCCGAGCGGCTCCAGAATGGCCTCGCGCACATACCTGGCGTAGGGCCGGCCCGACACGTTCGACACGATGCGCCCCAGGATCGCGAAGCCGAAGTTCGAGTACTCGTAGGCGACGCCCGGCGGGTTGGCAAACGGAAGGCCCGCCCGCAGCAGGTCCGTCATCCGGGCATCCGAGATGGCCAGCTGCCGGTCGCCCCACGGGTTGTCTTCGGGGAAGCCGCCCGAGTGCGTCAGCAGATGACGGATGGTGAGGCGGGGCGCGTCGTCTGTGGGGTATCGCAACGCCTCCAGCTCGGGCACGTGCTGTTCGACCGGGTCATCGAGGGTCAACTTCCCCTCGTCACGAAGCTTCAGGATGGCGAGGGCCGTGAAGCTCTTGGTCATCGAGGCGATGCGAAAGACCGTGCCGGCATCCACAGCGCTGCCCGATACGACGTCGCGCAGTCCATGGGTGCCCGCATGCGCAAGCCGTCCGTCGACGACGATGCCCCAGGCGGCGCCTGGCACTCCGGACCGCTCGGCGAACTCGCGGAAGAGACGGTCAATCTCGGGGTACGCCGCGGCAAGCCGCTCGGCCCGTGCCGGGTCGGCGAAGCGCGGCGCGTCGGCCATCCACGCCGCCCGGTCCTGGGCGGACGACAGGACGCCGCCGCTCATCGACAGCGCGCAGAGCAACACCGCGAGGCGTGACAGGGAGACGCGGGTCATGGCCACCTCCTCAGGTGACTCCGCACGAGGACTACCAGGTCTACCAGGCGGGCCTGCCGGGCAGCAGCGATTCGCTGGGGCGCACCTCGGGACCGTTCTCCGTACAGACCGCGAAGGTGCTCTCGTAGAGGGCGACGCCCGCGAAGTCGCCGGCGCGGTTCACCACGTAGAAGTTCACCTGGAACTTCGGGTTGCCGCTGGCATCGAGCAGGCGCTTCTCGATGGTCGCGGCCTTGATGCGCCGCAGCGCCTCCATGCCGGCGTCTTTCGGCGAACGGCCCATGCGCAGCTGCTCGACGACCAGGTACGAGCACAAGCCGAACAGGTTGGCTTCGCCCCGTCCCGTGCTGCCGGCGGCGCCGATGTCGCCGTCCACATAGAGGCCTGCGCCGAGAATCGGCGAATCGCCGACACGACCTGGAATCTTCCATGCGAGGCCGCTCGTGGTCGTCACCCCGCACACCTCGCCGCGGGCATTGACGCCATTGCAGTTGATCGTGCCGAAGTAGTGCGCCGGGTCGATGAGGCCCTCGCGCACCATCTGCAGGCCCGCGTCGAAACCGGCCCGCGCGCGCTTCTCGGGATCCAGAAAGTGCTCGGGGTCGATGCGTCGTTTCCAGTCGAGCCACAGGCGGCGCGAGGTGTCGGTGTTCAGGTCGTCTTCGATGGCAAACCCGAGTTGCCGCGCGAACGTCTGGGCCCCCTGCCCGACCAGCAGGTGGTGGTCGGTCTGCTCCATCACCGCATGCGCGACCGCGGAGGGCGTGCGCA
This sequence comes from Acidobacteriota bacterium, assembly GCA_023418055.1. Taxonomy (GTDB): domain Bacteria; phylum Acidobacteriota; class Vicinamibacteria; order Vicinamibacterales; family Vicinamibacteraceae; genus JAEZDP01. The sequence continues at coordinate 165 of JAEZDP010000449.1, read as the reverse complement.
CGCCTTCGAGGGCGGCGACGCCTCCGGCACGCTTGCGTGGGCCGTGCATGCAGCACGCGTCGAGTTGCACGACGCCGTCGGCATTGGGCAGCCCGCCGTAGCCGACGCTCGTGTCCGCCGGATCGAGTTCGACGATGTGCACGCCTTGAATGAGCGCCTCGAGGA
>JAEZDP010000416.1 GCA_023418055.1 Acidobacteriota bacterium | reverse complement strand
TGTTCACCATTCGCCATACGGCGTGCCCGACTGTGAGACGCGGTCCGAGCCGCTGCGCACGTTGTACACGCCGGTGTCGCCGGTGAGGCTGTTGGGGTCGGGCTCGGCCATCTCGGTTTGCCACGTGTCGGCCGAACGCGTCATGGGGTCTTCGGGAATGGCCCGCATGTAGCCGTCGGTCACCAGGTCCTGGAGCGTGGCCGGATAGCGCTGCTTGTCGGCGTAGTACTGGTCGATGGCGTCGCGCATCCGGAAGAGGTTCTCCTTCAGCACCGCCTCCTGCGCCAACGTCACCGCGTTGCGGTAGCTGGCCATTCCGATGCCGGCCAGCACCACGATGAGCGCCATCACCACCATCAGCTCGAGCAGGGTGAACCCCCGCCGGGCACTCGCCACCGGGGACCGCAACACGCGCGTCAGCATGTCCTTACCACTCGCTGTACTCCGTGCCATCGAGCGCCGTGCTCTGGGCCTTCGAGTACACGTCGAACACGTTCTGCCCGCCCCAGGTCGTCGAGTCGGGACGATCCTGGTACGAACGCATCCCCCATTCGGCTTCGCCGGTCATCGGGTCGACAGGAATCCGCCGCAGGAAACGCAGCTTGGTGTTGGTGGCGTCGCCGGCACGAGTGACGCCGACCACCAGCGTCTCGAGGTCGGGCGGATAGCCCATGTCGTCGGGCTCGAGGTCGAAGTTGGCGATCTGCTGCAGGTCTGCCGCGTCCTTGAAGCGATCGATGGCCGTCCGCATCTCGCGCAGCGCGCGCCGTAACTCGATCTCCTTCTGCCGCTGGATCGAGACCTTGGCGAGCGGGAGCGCTGCCGAGGCCAGGATCATCACGATCACGACCACGACCAGCAATTCCACGAAGGTGTAGCCGTCGCGGCTGCGAACTGCTGCTCGCCACGCACGTCGCCACGGCCCCTGGCCCCTCATCGCACCGTGACACTGGCCGGCACCAGTTGCAGACCAATGCTCCCCTGATCGGGCGTGGCGGCGACGCCGGACACGGCAATCGGCGTCTGCCCGGCGGCGACCGGTTCGAGCACCAGCGCCGCCAACAGGCCGCTGCCCGTGGCGCCCACGCTGTCGCCCGTGCGCACGATGGCCACGTCCACCCGCCCGGCGGCCGCATCCACGTTCTGGGAGAACGTCGCGTTCACCCCGCCCTGACGGAGGAACGTGCCTTCCTGCACCGAACGGACCCGTACGATGGCCGGGTTGTAGGTGATGGTCACGCTCACCGTGCCCATCCGCTGCGCCCCCACGACCGAGATGGGCACCGTGTACGGCCCGCCACCCATCTGGAACTCCGGGCCCGGTGTCGTCACCGTGATGCGTGCCGTGGGCCCCGGGGGAGGTGGCGGCGGCGCATCGGGCGCTGCAGGCGCCTGCGCTGCCGGCACCTCGTCAGGCGTCTCGGGCACCGAGGCTGGCGCTGCGGGGGCCACCGGCGCGGGCGGGGGGGCCGGCGGCAGCACCGCAGGGTCTGAGGCCACCGCGCCGGTCTGCGGCTGGGTGGGCAGCGACACGAGCGGCAGGGGCACGACGGTGGCGGCACCCTGCGGCGGCACACCTGGCGCACCTGCTGCACCCGCCTCGCCAGCGGGGTCAGGCTCGGGCGACGCGATGAGCGGCGGCGGCCCCGTCAGCCCGAGATTCTGCTGCGAGCCGATGTAGATCGGGTCGAGGTTGTCCTGCGTGATCTCCGACGTCCGCACCAGCCGAGGCGTCAGCAGGAAGACGATGTCGGTTTCGCTGACCGTGTCGTTGGTCGAGCCGAACAGCCACCGCAGGACGGGCGTGCGCAGCAGCCCCGGAATGCCCGACAGATCACGGCGCTGATCGTCGCGCAGCAGGCCAGCCAGCAGGTGTGACTCGCCGTCACGCAGCCGCAGCATCGTGTTCACGCGGCGGGTGCCGAAGGTCGGCAGGCTCTGCCCCGCGATGGTGATCGACTGCCCGAGCGTACTGCTCTCCACTTCGAGCTGCGTGATGATCTCGCCTTCGAGCGTCACGCGGGGCTTGGTGAGACTCACCTTGATGCCGACGGTCTTGTAGTTGAAGTTGTTGATGGGGATCGTCGAGACGCCGCCGCCGCCGAAGCCCCCGAACGTGGTCGTCGGCACCGGAATCTCGTCGCCGAGATCCAGCGTGAGGTCTCCCCCTTCCATCCCGCGCAGCTGGGGCTTGGCAATCAGCTTGGTGGTGGAGTCCGACGCGAGGAAGTTGGCCACGGCCTGGGGCACCGTCATGTAGAAGTCGGCCGTGCTGATGCCCCGCGTGATCGTGTTCAGATTGAAGGGCGCCGTCGTCACGCCGCCGCCCGCCCCCGTGCCCGTGCCCGTCGCCGGAGGGGCTTCGGGCGAGAAGATGCTCCCCACCGCATACTGCGACAGGTTGATGCCGAGTTCACGCACCCGGGTGCGGTTCACCTCGAGGATCTCGACGTCCACCACGATCTCGGCCCGCGGGCGATCGTTGTTGGCGATGATCTGCTCGATGATGTTCATCACGCGTGCCGCGGCCCGCACCGTGATGCTGTTCTGCGTCTTGTTCACCACGGCGCGTGGCGCCTGCGGGATGTTGGGAATCTGCAGGATGTTCTGCACCGTCTGCAGCACCTCGCTCGCGTCGGCGTGCGAGAGGTAGAACGTGCGAACAGCGATCTCCTCGTAGGCGGTGCGCTTCGGCGGCGTGTCGGGGATGACCTGAATGGTTCTCGGGTTCAGCACCTTGAAGAACGACGCGGAGGCCGCCATCACCTGTGCCAGGGCGTCCTCGAGGGGCAGCCCGTCGAGGTCGATGCTGATCTTCGCGTCGCGGAACTGCGGGTCGAAGACGACGTTGATGCCCGTCATCTTGCCGATGGTGGTGATCACGTCTTTCGCACTCGAGTCGACGAACCGCACGACCAGCGGGTCGCGCGACGTGGGGTCGAGCAGCGGCGGCGCGCTGCGTTGCCGCGCCGTCTCTCGCATCGCGTCGATCGCGGGGCGCGGCCGCGCGGCCTCGGATCGCTCACGCATCACGCGGTCGATCTCGGCCGCCCGCAACATCGCGTTCCGGTTGCCCGGGTCGTACTCGAAGACCTTCCTGTACGCGACGACGGCGGTTTCGAGGTCGCCGGCTTCGTCGGCACGCCGCGCTCGCTCGAGGTGGTACAGCGACGCGGCCTGCATGGCCCGCTCGAGCGCGATCTTGTACTCGGCGCGATCGGGGTTGTCGAGAAGCGCTTCGCGGTACTGCGCCACGGCCAGGTCCCAGTCGCCCTGCGCCGCGGCCTGCTGGCCGCCCTTGTACGCCCGGGAGGCGCCACAGGCGCTCAGCGTCAGCGTCAGGGCCAACAGGACGAGCAGAGAGGACGCCGCGCGGGCGCGGCAGCAACGGCGGGCACGAGTCACGAGCGAACGTCCTTCTCTCATCCAGTCAGCCTGACGGTCTGGCGTCCGCGACCGTCCACGTATTCGATCTGCAGCGATTCTTCCCCGATCCGCACGATCCGCCACCGTCCGTCCACGATCGCACCTTCGCGGCCATAGTAGACGTTGCGGCCATCGCTGAGGACGGCCAGCCTGCCCACGTCGTCGCGCTCGACCACCCCGATGAACTTCACGGTGATGGGCGGAGGTGGCGGCGGGCCGGCCGGCGGCAAGGGTACCACCGGCACGCTCGGCGCCGGCGGCAGCGCGGCGCCGCCCGCAGCACCAGACGTCGACGCAGGGCCTTCGGCCGTGGGTCGCCCCGGCACGAAGGGATCGCGCCCCGTCGGCGACGGGCTCGGGGGCACACGCGCGAGGCGGTCGAGACCGACGCCCGCCGTGAGTGTCTCGGCCGGGGGGGCCCTGTG
>JAEZDP010000379.1 GCA_023418055.1 Acidobacteriota bacterium | reverse complement strand
ACGCTTCGGAGTTCCGCTACCGCTCGCCCATCGTCTCGCCGGGCGATTTGGTGGTGGCCATCACGCAGTCTGGCGAGACGGCCGACACCCTGGCGGCGCTGCGGCAGGCGGCCGCGCAGGGGGCGCGTACGCTGGCGGTGTGCAACGTCGTCGGCAGCATGGCGGCGCGCGAAGCGGAGGGCACCGTCTACACGCACGCGGGGCCGGAAATCGGCGTCGCCTCCACCAAGGCGTTCACCACGCAGCTCGTGGCGCTGGTGCTGCTCGCGGTGCGGGTCGGCCGCGCGCGGGGTGTCCTCGAGGCCGACGCGGCCCGGCCCCTGCTGCAGGCGCTCACCGAACTGCCGCGCCATCTGGAGCAGGTACTGTCGTTGGCCCCCCTGGTCGAAGATGTCGGCCGGCGCTTCTACCAGCGCTCCGACTTCCTCTTCCTCGGACGGGGACTGCACTACCCCATTGCTCTCGAAGGCGCGCTGAAGCTGAAAGAGATCTCGTACATCCACGCCGAGGGATACCCCGCCGGCGAGATGAAGCACGGGCCGATTGCGCTCATCGACGAGTCCATGCCTGTCGTGGCCCTTGCCCCGCGCGATCACGTGTTCGAGAAGATGATTGGCAACGTGCAGGAAGCCAAGGCCCGCGGGGGTTCGGTGATTGCCCTCACCGAAGAGGGAGAAACGCACCTCTGGTCCGTGCTCGATCCGCGTCAGGACGTGCGCGTGGTGCTGCCGCCCGCCCACGAGTTCCTTTCGCCCATCGCCATGACCGTGCCGCTGCAGTTGCTGGCCTACCATGTCGCCGTGCGTCGTGGGTGCGACGTGGATCAGCCGCGCAATCTCGCCAAGAGTGTGACGGTCGAGTAGCGGCGCCCTCGCGACGGGCACCCGGCACGCGAGGGACGGTATACTGCCTGCTGTCGCCTCGTTGCCGATTTCCGGCCGAACTCCTCAGACGTTCCCTGGTCGTTCCTGTGTCGCCGTCGTGACGCAGGGCCCGGCTTTTCCACTTCGACGCACGCCCATGTCACGCGACACCGCCGCTGCCGAGACGGCTGACCCCTCAGCTCGGTCCATGGCCCCCGACACGTTCCTGAAGGGCCTCAACCCCGAGCAGCGCGAGGCCGTGCTGCACACCAACGGCCCGCTGTTGATCCTTGCGGGCGCGGGGTCGGGCAAGACCCGGGTGATTGCATACCGCATCGCACATCTCGTGAGCAGCGGCCTGGCACGGCCGTGGGAAGTGCTCGCGGTGACCTTCACCAACAAGGCGGCCGAAGAGATGCGCGCGCGCGTGGCCGCGCTCGTGGCCGTGCCCGAACGCGATCTGTGGATCTCGACGTTCCATTCGCTCTGCGCGCGCCTGCTGCGCCGCGAGGCTCCGGCCATCGGCCTGTCGCGTGACTTCGTCATCTACGACAGCAGCGACCAGGTGACGGCCATCAAGCAGGTGCTCAAGCGCCTGAACATCGACGACAAGGTGGTGCAGCCAAGGGCCGTGCTGTCTCGCATCTCGCACGCGAAGAACCGCATGGAAGGGCCCGACGACATCGGCGGCGGGTGGAACCCCCGCGACGAGCAGATTGCCAAGGCCTACCAGGGCTATTTGGACACGCTGAAGGACGCCAACGCCCTCGACTTCGACGACCTCCTGCTGCGCACCGTCGAGCTGTTCGACAACGACGTCGTCCGCGCCAAGTACCAGCGGCAGTTCCGGTTCGTGATGATCGACGAGTACCAGGACACGAACCGCCCGCAGTATCTGCTCATCAAACGTCTCGTCGAGGCGCACCACAACGTGGCCGTCGTCGGTGACCCCGACCAGTCGATCTACAAGTGGCGCGGCGCCGACCTGCGCAACATCCTCGACTTCGAGCAGGACTTCCCCGAAGTGGCGACCGTGCGCCTCGAGCAGAACTACCGCTCGACGCAGACCATCCTCGATGCCGCCTCCGCGGTCATCAACCGCAACCGCAACCGGAAGGAGAAGCGGCTGTGGACCGAGAAGAAGGGCGGCGATCTGCTCACCAGCTTCCGGGGCGAGGACGAACTCGAGGAGGCCTCGTTCCTGGCGCGCACCCTGCGGCAGGAGTTGCAGCAGCGCAAAGGCGCCACCGTCGCGATCCTCTATCGCCTGAACTCGCAGTCGCGCGTCCTCGAAGATCAGCTGATGCGCGACGGCACGCCCTACCGCATCATCGGCGGCGTGCGCTTCTACGAGCGCAAGGAGGTGAAGGACGCCCTCGCCTACCTCAAGCTGCTCATCAACCCGCACGACGACGTGAGCCTGCGGCGGGTGATCAACGTGCCGACCCGCGGCATCGGCAAGTCGGTGATGGACAGCCTCGAGCAGGCGCCCGCCGGCCACGCGCACGACGCCCCGCCGCTCATTGCCGCTGGCCTCTACGAGATGGCCTCCGCCCGTTCGCTGTGGGCGCGTGCGCAGCACCTCCTCGGCGACCGCAGCCTGGCGGGCCGCGCGCATTCAGCCCTCTCGAACTTCGTGCGCATCATCACCTCGCTGACGGCCGTCGCCCGCGAGGAGCCGGTGTCGCTCGTGCTCGGCAAGATGCTCGACCAGACCGGCTACCTCAAGGCGCTGCGCGACGAGCAGAACGAAGAGGCCGACGCCCGCATCGGCAACCTGGCCGAACTGGTGTCGGCGGCCCGCGAATACGAGATGCGCGACCCCGATGCGTCTGTCGGTGGGTTCGTCGATCGCCTCTCGCTCCTGTCGGAAGCCGACGAGGTGCAGGGCGCCGAAGGTGCACGCGTCTGGCTGATGACGATGCACGCTGCGAAAGGGCTCGAGTTCCCGGTCGTGGCCATCGCGGGGCTCGAAGAGAACCTCTTCCCGCACTCGCGCTCGCAGAACGACCCGGACGAGATGGAGGAAGAGCGCCGGCTCTGCTACGTGGGCATGACCCGCGCCCAGCAGAAGCTCATTCTCACGAGCGCCGCGCGCCGACGGGTGTTCGGGGAATACCAGGCGACCACCCCCTCACGCTTCCTGGAAGAGATACCGCCAGAACTCATCCTGGAAGTGCCGTCTTACTCATCCTCGCGATCGGCGGCGATGAGCAGTGCCCGCCGATCCACGTGGACGACACGCGTGAACCCGTATGCGCGGCGGCCGCCCGCAGAGGAGCCGGTGGCCTCCTTCAGCTACGAGGACGAGGACCAGTCGGGAGGCGCGGGGCTCAAGCCGGGCCGCAAGGTGCGGCATGCACAGTTCGGTGTCGGCACGGTGCTGAGCGTGGAGGGGGACGGCGGCGACATGAAACTCACCGTCTCGTTCGCGTCGGTCGGCAAGAAGAAGCTGGTGGCGAAATACGCCAATCTCCAGCCGGCCTGAAGCGCGCGAGGGTGCAGGGGGCGGAAGGCCCGGCCCCCTGCGTCTCGCGACTCAGGACTGCTCGTCGTCTGGAGCGTCGCCCTCGTCAGACGGAATGCCCTCGCCTGGCGCGTCAGTGTCGACAGCGGGCTCCATCGTGTCGTCCAGCACGACATCCTCCGAGAGCGGTTCGACGGCTGCGCCCTCGACGGGCTCGATGTCGAGACGCGCGAGCGCCTCCACGCGGTCGCCGTTGTCGAGCCTGATCATCCGCACGCCCTGCGTGTTGCGACCGATGCGCCGCAGCGGCGCCACGGCCATCCGGATGACCTTGCCCTGCTGCGTGATGACCATCACCTGGTTGTCGTCGTGCACCTGCGTGACGCCGACGACATCCCCGTTGCGGTCGGACGACTGGATGTTGATGATGCCGAAGCCACCGCGATACTGCACGCGGTACTCGGAGAGCGGTGTGCGCTTGCCGTAGCCACCCGACGTGACGGTCATGATGTCGCCCGTCTCGTCCACCACCTCCATCGCCACGACCTCGTCGTCGTCACGCAGCGAGATGCCGCGGACGCCATAGGCCGTGCGGCCCATGGTGCGCACGTCGTTCTCGTCGAACCTGATGGCGATGCCCTTGCGCGTGCCGATGAAGACCTGCTGCGAGCCGTTGGACAACTGCACGGCCATCACGGCGTCGTCATCGTCCACGCCCATCGCGATGATGCCGCCCGCCCGCGGGTTGCTGTAGGCCTTCAGGTCGGTCTTCTTGACCGTGCCCTTGCGCGTGCCCTGCACCACGAACCGCTGTCCCTCTTCCTCGGGGAACTCGCGCACGGCGACCACGTCGGCCACCTTCTCGCCGTCCGCCATCTGCACGAGGTTGGCGAGCGAGCGCCCGCGCGCGTCGCGCCCCGAGTCGGGAATCTCGTAGACGCGCAGCCAGTAGGCGCGCCCGCGGTCCGAGAAGACGATGAGGTAAGCGTGCGTCGACGCGATGAACAGGTGCTGCACGTAGTCATCGTCGGGCAACCGCATGCCGATGAGACCCGTGCCGCCGCGATGCTGGAACCGGTACTCGTCGAGCGACGTCCGCTTGATGTAGCCCTTGTGGCTGATCGTGATCGCGATCTCCTCATCGGCGATGAGGTCCAGCATGTTGAGGTCGCTGGTGTCGTCGATGATCTCGGTGCGACGAGGGTCTGCAAACTTGTCGCGCGCCGCCTTCAACTCGGCGATGACGATCTCCATCACCAGACGGTCGCTGCTCAGGATGGCGCGCAGGCGCTCGATGGTGGCGATGAGTTCGGCGAGTTCGTCGAGGATCTTCTGGCGCTCGAGCCCGGTGAGCCGCTGCAACTGCATGTCCAGGATGGCCTGTGCCTGCACCTGCGACAGCCCGAAGCTGGTCATGAGGCCTTCGCGAGCCTCGGGCGGGCTCTTGGCCGCGCGGATGAGGGCGATGACCGCGTCGAGATGATCGAGCGCGATGCGCAGCCCCTCGAGGACGTGCGCGCGCGCCTCGGCCTTGCGCAGCTCGAACTCGGTGCGTCGCCGCACCACCTCGCGGCGGAACTCGACGAACCGTTCGACGGTGTCGAGCAGCGGCAGCACACGCGGTCGGCCGTCGACAATCGCCAGCATGATGATGCCGAACGAGGTCTGCAGGGGCGTGTGCTTGTAGAGGTTGTTGAGCACGACGTCCGGCATCTCGCCGCGCTTCAACTCGATCACGATCCGCATGCCCTTGCGGTCGGACTCGTCACGGATGTCGGCGATGCCCTCCAGCGTCTTCTCGCGTACCAGGTCGGCGATGCGCTCGATCAGCTTGGCCTTGTTGACCTGATACGGAATCTCGCTGACGACGATGGCCTGGCGTTCGCCGCCGCGCGTGAACGCCTCAACCTCCGTCTTCGCGCGCAGCACCACGGTGCCGCGTCCGGTCGTGTAGGCCTGCTGGATGCCCGAGCGTCCGACGATCATGCCGCCCGTCGGGAAGTCGGGCCCTGACCCCTTCGCCAGGAGGATGCGGCGCTTCTCGTCGCGCGAGAGCGGCTGGGGCCGACCGTCGGCGTCTTCCGTGAACGCGACGGACGGGTCGGCAATCGCGACGATGCCGTCGATCACCTCGCCGAGGTTGTGCGGCGGGATGTTGGTGGCCATGCCCACCGCGATGCCCGTCGACCCGTTGACGAGCAGGTTGGGGATGGGCGTCGGCAGGACGGTGGGTTCGTCTGTCGTCTCGTCGAAGTTGGGGACGAACTCGACGGTGTCCTTGTCGAGGTCGGCCATCAGCGCTTCGGCGAGCGCCTCGAGCCTGGCTTCGGTGTACCGGTAGGCCGCGGGACGGTCGCCGTCCACGCTGCCGAAGTTGCCCTGGCCGTCGACCAGGGGGTACCGCATGTTGAAGTCCTGCGCGAGGCGCACCAGCGTGTCGTAGGCCGGGGCGTCGCCATGCGGGTGGTAGTTGCCGATGACCTCGCCGACGATCTTCGCGCACTTGCGATACGCGCGTGAGCTCGAGAGCCCCATCTGCCGCATGGCAAACAGCACACGCCGGTGAGCGGGCTTCAGCCCGTCGCGCACGTCGGGCAGAGCACGCCCGATGATTACGCTCATCGCGTAATCCATGTACGACCGGCGCATCTCGTCCTCGATGTTGACGGGGACGCGCGTTGAGAGATTCGGGTCCATCTAGATGTCCAGGTTCTTCACGTCGAGGGCGTGGTCTTCGATGAACTGTCGGCGGGGCTCCACCTGGTCGCCCATCAGCGTCGAGAACATCAGGTCGGCGACCGCGTAGTCTTCGGCCCGCACCTGCAGCAGCGTGCGGACGTCGGGCTTCATCGTGGTTTCCCACAACGTCTCGGGGTTCATCTCGCCAAGGCCCTTGTAGCGGTTGATGGCCACGCCCTTGCGGCCGGCTTCGAGGAAGTAGTCCACCAGTTCGGCGGCCGACGCCACGTGATGGTCGGCATCGCGGCGCACCCGCCTGGGTTCTGGCGCCTCGGCCGGTACCGCATCGGCCGGCTCGGGAGCGGCCTCCGCCACGGGTTCCTCGCTCTCGTCTGCCGCGGCACTCACGTGGCTGATGATCATCCGCCCGTCGATGTCGGCGACGTCGCGGTAGCTCGAAAGCAGCGCACGGTATTCCGGCGACTCGACGAAGGTGGCACCGGCCAGCGCCACGCGCGGATATCCGGCCGACCGGTCGTCCACTTCGAGCAGGAAGCCGTCGTGCTCCTCGTCCACGCGGGTGGTGACAATGAGTGTCTCGTGCGACACCTGTGTGGCGATCGCGTCGACCCTCGCCCTGTCGGTGAAGAAGCCGCGGTCGCGTGCATTGGCGTCGAGCAGGGCGCGCACCACCGCCTGCGGCAGGCCCCGGCGTTCGGCATGGCGCAGGTTGCGCTCGAAGGCGATGAGCTTGTGCAGCATCGCGTCGAGTTCCTCGCCCGACATCTCGCGGCCGCGGTCCACCAGCTTCAGCACGCGCGCCTCGGTCGCCCGCCGAATCAGCCAGGCCTCGAGTTCGCGGTCGTCCTTGATGTACACCTCCTGCTTGCCGCGTTTCGCGCGGTAGAGCGGAGGCTGCGCGATGTACACGTGGCCGTTGTCGATGAGCTCACGCATCTGCCGATAGAAAAACGTCAGCAGGAGCGTACGGATGTGCGAGCCGTCCACGTCCGCGTCGGTCATGATGATGACGCGGTGGTAGCGCAGCTTCGCGATGTCGAAGCCTTCCTTGTCCTGCTCGTCGCGTGGCCGCCCGATGCCCGTGCCGAGCGCCGCGATCATCGTCTTGATCTCGTCGCTGCTCAGCATCTTGTCGAACCGCGCCTTCTCGACGTTCAGGATCTTGCCCTTGATGGGCAGGATGGCCTGGAACTTCCGGTCGCGTCCCTGCTTGGCCGAGCCGCCGGCCGAATCGCCCTCGACGATGTAGATCTCGCTCTTCGCAGGATCGCGCTCCTGGCAGTCGGCGAGTTTGCCGGGCAGCGAACTGCCGTCGAGCGCACCCTTGCGCCGAACGAGGTCGCGGGCCTTCCGCGCCGCCTCGCGCGCGCGGGCCGCGTCGATGGCCTTGTTGACCACCGCCTTGGCGACCGCCGGGTTCTCCTCGAGAAACGCGCCGAGCCTGTCGTTGACGATCGCCTCGACGATGCCCTTCACCTCGGTGTTGCCGAGTTTCGTCTTCGTCTGTCCCTCGAACTGCGGGCTCGGAATCTTGACGCTGATGACACCCGCCAGCCCTTCACGCGCATCGTCACCGCTGATTGTGACGTCCTTCATGTCCTTGGTCAGGTTGTGCGACGCGGCATACGCGTTGATCGTGCGCGTGAGCGCCGCACGGAACCCGGACAGATGGAAGCCGCCCTCGTGGGTGTTGATGTTGTTGGCAAACGTGTAGAGGTTCTCGTCGTAGCTGTCGTTCCACTGCAGCGCAATCTCGACGTCGATGTCGTTGCGCGACCCACGCATGTAGATGGGTGCCGGATGCACGGTACGGCGCGCCGTGTTCAGGAACTCCACGTACTCGACGATGCCGCCCTTGTACTCGTAGCGCACCGACCGTCCCTCGCCGCGCTCGTCGTCGAGGGTGATGACGATGCCCGCGTTGAGGAAGGCGAGTTCACGTAGGCGGTTGTTCAGCGTGTCGAAACTGAAGGCGCTCGTCTCGAAGATCGTCGAGTCGGGCAGGAAGTGCACGCGGGTACCCCGGCGCTTGGTGGCCCCGGTGACTTCGAGGTCGGTCTGGGGGATGCCGCGCGCGTAGGTCTGCTGGTGCACCTTGCCGTCACGCCAGATCTCGAGCTCGAGCTGTTCCGACAGCGCGTTGACCACCGAGACGCCCACGCCGTGCAGACCGCCAGAGACCTTGTACGCGCTGCCTTCCTGGTTGAACTTGCCACCCGCATGCAGCACGGTGAGCACCACTTCGGCCGCCGGACGGCCGCTCTCGTGCATGTCCACCGGAATGCCTCGGCCATCGTCCACCACCGTCACCGAGTTGTCGATGTGGATGGTGACGTTCACCTCGGTGCAGTGGCCCGCGAGTGCCTCGTCCACCGAGTTGTCGACGACCTCGTACACCAGGTGGTGCAGCCCGGCTTCGCCTGTGGTGCCGATGTACATCCCCGGCCGCTTGCGAACCGCCTCGAGCCCTTCGAGCACCTTGATGCTGTCGGCGCCATAGGCTTCCGGCATGTGCGGGCCGGCCGTGGCCTGCGGGGGGTTGTCGTCGGGCATACGGATATCGGTGGTTGCCATCTGGATCTTCAAATCAGGAGAAGCCGCCGGCGACATACGTCACGCCGCCTGGGCGGGCTTCCGCAGCGCACGTGTCAGATACGCATCGGCATGATCACGTACGTGTACTCGTAGCCCTGAGGGTCGACAGGGGTCATCACGGCCTGGCTCATCTCGTCGCGGAACGACAGCCGCACCTGGTCGGTCTCGACGACGTTCAGGAAGTCGACCACGTACTGCGAGTTGAAGCAGACCTGCGTGTCCGGGCCGTCGTAGCTGACGAGCAGCTCCTCGGTGGCTTCGCCCAGGTCGGGGCTGTTGGACGTAACTTCGACCTTGCCCGAGGACATGGCGAACCGGATGGCGCGCGAGCGCTCGTTCGAGAGCAGCGCCACGCGCCGAATCGCGGCCATCAGCCGGTCACGCTCGAACTCGACGGCCTTGTCGTTGTTCTTCGGGATCACCCTGTCGTACGCCGGGAACTGCGCGTCGATCATCCGCGAGAACAGCCGCCGCCCTCCCAGCGTGAAGAACAGGTGGTTCTCGCCGCGCTCGAACGCCAACGAACCCTCTGCCTCATCGGTCGCGGGCTGTTCGCCCTCGGCCTGTTCGGCGCGTTCCTCACGAGGCGCCGGGGGCACGGCCAGCAGGCGGTTCAACTCGTTCAGCGCCTTCTTCGGCAGCAGCACCTTTTCTTCCGCCTCGACGCCCGTCTGCCCCGGCATGGTCACGAGCGCGAGGCGATGGCCGTCGGTGGCCACCAGGCTCATCGAGTCGGGACGCAGCACGAACAACGCGCCGTTGAGGTAGTAGCGGGTGTCCTCGCCCGTGATGGCGAACATCGTCTTGGCCGCCATCTGCTTCATGGCGTCGTGCGGCAGCGTGGCCACCGGCGTGCCTGCCTCCGGCAACTGCGGAAAGTCGTCGGCCGGTAGCGTCGACAGCTTCGACTCGAACCGTTCGGCCGCCACACGCACGCCGCTCTTGTCCTGCTCGATGCGGATGTCGGTCTCGGGCAATGCCTTGACGATCTCGAAGAGCTTCTTGGCAGGCACGGTGAGCGTGCCGGGCTTGCCGATGCTCTGCACCTCGCACGTCACGCGCAGGCCGACGTCGAGGTCGGTGGCCACCATCTCCACCTGGCCGTCTGATGCCCGCAACAAGACGTTGGCCAGGACGGGCATCGTGTTCTTCCGTTCGACGATGCCCTGAAACAACTGCAACTCCCTGAGCAGATCAGTCTTGCGGACGACGAGTTCCATGCGGGGACGACCTCGGTGTGGGTGTGAAACGGGCGACGAGATTGACGCGGACCCCTCGATGGATCACTACATCCAGAGGGATCACAAGAAGGAAAGTATAACAGAGAACATAAGGCGCGTTGAAGCTGCGGATATCCAGACCAAGTGCTTGTCCAGCAGACATTTAGGGTGTGGACGCGTGCTGTGGAAAAGTGCGCCGTTTTCCGCAGGGGCGGCGTGGCCGACCGGCGTCCGCATCCGCTCCACAGCCCGTCCACAGGCCGTGGTGTGCAAATCGCCGATTCTCACCGGAAATTGTCGAGCATGGCCGCGATCTGGCTGTTGAAATCGCCATCCTTCTTCCTGTCGTCCTCGACCTTGCGAATCGAGTGGATGACCGTGGAGTGGTGCTTGCCGAAGGCCCTGCCGATGTCGGGCAGCGACGCGCTGGTGAGCTGCTTGCACAGATACATCGCCACCTGCCGGGGGATGACGACGGTTCGCGAGTTGCTGGCCGCCTTCAGTTCGCTCACGCGCAGGTTGTAGTACTCGCCGACGAACTTCAGGATGCTGTCGATGGTGATCGCGCGCTCGTCGTTGCCGATGGTGTTGCGAAGCACGTCCTGGGCCAGCGGCAAGGTCACCTCGGCGCCTGTGAGCGAGGCAAAAGCCACCAGCCGGATGAGCGACCCTTCGAGATCGCGGATGTTCGACTTGATCTTGGTCGCGATATAGAGCGCGACGTTGTCGGGCAGCGGCACCCCGTCGGCGTCGGCCTTCTTCTTGAGAATGGCGACCTTGGTCTCGAGGTCGGGCGGCTGGATGTCGGCGATGAGCCCCCAGTTGAACCGCGAGCGCAGCCGCTCTTCGAGCGCCGGAATCTCGTGCGGGGGGCAGTCGCTGCTGAGCACGATCTGCTTCCCCGCGTCGTGCAGCGCGTTGAACGTGTGGAAGAACTCGTTCTGGGTCGCTTCCTTGCCGGCCAGGAACTGGATGTCGTCCACAAGCAGCACATCGACGTTCCGGTAGCGCTCACGGAACTCGATGATCCGCTCGTAGCGGATGGCGTTGATCATCTCGTTCATGAACCGCTCGGTCGAGATGTAGGTCAGCACCTGCGGCTCCTGGTGCCGCAGCACGTACTGCCCGATGGCGTGCATGAGGTGGGTCTTGCCAAGGCCCACCCCGCCGTACACGAACAGGGGGTTGTAGGAGCGCCCCGGGGTCTCGGCGACGGCCCTCGCGCCCGCGTGCGCAAACTGGTTCGAGGGTCCGACGACGAAGGTCTCGAAGGTGTATTTGGGATTGAGGCCCGAGACGCCAGCCACGACGTCGGCGGTCTGGGGTGGGTCGGCTTCCGCATGCACGAGCGCCGTTTCGGCCACCGAGAACGGCTCGGCGGGCGAGTCGGCCGCGACAAACGCAATCGAGACGCCGGGCCGGCCGGCCTCGGCCACCGCTTCTGCCAGGATCGTGCCGTAGTGGCGCAGCAGCCAGTCGCGCACCGTGTTGTCC
>JAEZDP010000378.1 GCA_023418055.1 Acidobacteriota bacterium | reverse complement strand
TGGCGGCGCGACTTCGATGCGGACGGCCGGTGGTCGCTCAACCTCGGGCTCACCGAGCGCCGCGACGCGCAGCAGCTCTTCTCGGGGACAG
Organism: Acidobacteriota bacterium; assembly: GCA_023418055.1. Lineage (GTDB taxonomy): Bacteria > Acidobacteriota > Vicinamibacteria > Vicinamibacterales > Vicinamibacteraceae > JAEZDP01. The sequence goes on along the minus strand of JAEZDP010000378.1, from coordinate 6,858 downwards.
GCCTGACGCCGGACGCCACGGCCGCGGGGTATTCGCTGACCACGACTACCGCGGACGTCCGCGCCGGCTGGCATCCCCGCAAGGGCGTGACGGTGTCGGCCGGTGTGGGAGCGGTGAAGCCCACCGTGTCGCAGTCCACCGACGACTCGGTGGCGACACTGGCGGGACGGTACTCGCCCCGTGAAGCCGCGGGGTTGATGAAGCAGCCCACCTTTGCGGTGCTGCAGGCCGGCCTGACGATCGATACCCGTCGTGACCCGCGCGCCCAGGCCGGTGGCCGGTACGGCGTCGAGTGGCGCCACTACGACGACCGCGAAGACGCCGGCTACGCCTTCGACATGGTGCGGCTCGAGGCGTCGCAGGACGTCGCGCTCGGCTCACCGAACCGCACGCTGCTGCTGCACGCCCTCGGCCTGCAGACCACGCCGTCTGCGGCCAGTGCCGTGCCGTTCTACTTCCAGCCCGCGCTCGGCGGTGGTCGGTCGCTGCGCGGCTTCGACCGGCAGCGGTTCCGAGACCTCAGCGCGCTGCTGCTGCAGGCCGAGTACCAGCATCGGGTGCACCACTTCGTGAGCGCTGCCGTGTTCCTGGATGCCGGACAGGTGGCGCCTCGGCTCAGGGACGTGCGCCTGGGCGACATCCGCACCAACTACGGCGTCGGCCTGCGGCTCGGCCGTCCCGGCGGCCCGGGGCTGCGCACCGACGTGGCCTTCGGCGGCGAAGCGCGCGCGCGCCTGGTCATCGGGTTCGCGACGGGCTTCTGAGCCGACGAGCCCCCTGACCCTCCGCCGTTCGTCGTCACGTCGCACTCTGTCCCGGCACGGGCGGCGATGGCGGCTGCCTGCCGACGAGGCGCTGTGGTGTATAACCATTCGCGTCCACCCCGTGCGCGTCGTGTCCTGCCTCCTCGTCCTGTCCCGGTGCCGACCCGCCGGGGTCGTCGCGGCCCTGCTGCTGACCGGAGGGTGGGCGCTGGCGCCCGCCACCCTCAGCGCCCAGCCGGTCCCGACCCGCGCGGAGGAAGCCGCGGCCGCCCGCCGCGCAGCCTCGGCTCAGCCGCCGGTCTCGCCCGTGTCGCGTGCCGACCAGGTGTTCAACTTCGTCGAGGAGACTCGGCTCGCCACGCGCATCTTCGACCCGCCGTCCGGCTGGTTCGCCACGGTGGGCGGCATGGCCGAAGGCAACGGCTTCACGGCCGGTGGCGGCTACCGGGTGCCCGTCGGCGCCGGAACCCTGAGTGCGAGGGCCGTCGCGTCGTTCCGCACCTCATACCTGGTGGACCTCACGCTCACCCACCCGCTCGAGGCCTCGGGACGGCTGACGGGCGAAGCGACGGTCGGCAGGCTGAACGAGGCACAACTGCGGTACTCGGGCCTCGGCCCGCGCCCCGTGCTTGACGAAAGCGAGCTCTTCTCGCTGGGTGCCACGTTGGTGGACGGCGGCGTCGCCCTGCGCGTCACGCCACGAACAACGGTACGCGCGGGCATCGGCGTCTATGCCCCGGACGTGGACGTCGAGGCCGACGACGACGACCCGACGCTGCTCGACTTCTTCACCGAGCTGACCGCGCCGGGGCTGTTCGAGCAGCCCACGTTCGTCGTGTCCCGCGCCGGTCTGCTGGTGGACCGACGCGATGCCGTGAATGCCCGCAGTGGCGGCCTCTATGCCCTCGACCTGCGGCGTTTCGACGACCGCGATCGCGGCACGTCGAGCTTCACCGCGGCGCGCGCAGAGGTGCAGCACTTCGTGCCGTTCTGGAACCGCACCCGTGTGCTGGCCCTGCGCGTGGTCGCCGAGCAACTGCACGCCGATGCCGGCGCGGGCGTGCCCTTCTATCTGCGTCCGACGATTGGCGGCAGCCGGACGCTGCGCGGCTTCGAACGCCAGCGCTTTCGCGACAACGGCATCCTGCTGATGCAGGCCGAATACCGCTACGAGGTCAACACCTTCGTCATGGGCGCCATCTTCGCCGACGCCGGGCAGGCCGCTCCCTCGCTGCGACGCATGCGCGGCCGCGATCTGCGCACGGACTACGGCGTGGGTCTGCGCCTCGGCTACACCACTGGCGTGGCGCTGCGCACCGACCTCGCCTTTGGCGGCGACCGGGCCATGCGCCTCGTCTTCACGTTCTCGGGGTCTTTCTGACGTGGCAGCGCTCCGTTTCACGCACGTGGCTCGCGCCCTCGTGACCGTCATGGCCGCCGCCTGGCTGTCGATCGGCTCCGACGCGGGCGTGCCTCCCCTGTTCCGCGCCGATGACCCACTGTGGACCGACGACGATACGGTGGTGGATGCAGGGGCCGTGCGTCCGCACGACCTGAGCCAGCAGCTCGACTTCCTCGAGAACACCTTCACCGATCCCGGCGATCACCGTGACGTCCGGGCGCTGAACGTGAACACTCTCGACGAGGTGCCCGACTCGATGTGGTTCGTCAACCGCATCGGGCATAGGCCGCTGACCGACGCCGACCTGCACCGTGGGCCCGACACCCTCGACCCGCCGCCCGACGGCCCGTGGGTCGTGGTCGCCGGCAAGACCTCCGGCCTGCAACCCGGCTTCCGGGCCGTCCAGGCCGACGACGCCTCGCGGCAGCTGTTCCAGATCGAGTTCGACCCGCCGGGCTATCCGGACCTGGCCACGGGCGCCGAGATGGTCGGGACCGGTCTTTACCATGCCCTCGGCTACCACGTGGTCGAGAACTACCTGGTGGACATCGATCCCGCGGCGCTGACCATCGATCCTTCGGCATCCACACGCGACAGGGCGGGGCGGCGCACGCCATTCACGGCTGCCGATCTGCGCGAGGTGTTCCGCCGTGCGCATCGCTCGCCGGACGGCACCTATCGAGGTCTGGCGAGCCGTTTCGCCCAGGGTCGCCCGATGGGCAACTTCCGCTACTACGGACGGCGGCGCGACGACCCCAACGACATCCATCCGCACGAGCACCGACGTGAGTTGCGCGGCGCGCGGGTATTTGCCGCCTGGGTGAACCACGACGACTCGCGTGCCGTCAACACTCTGGACATGCTCGAAGGACCGCCCGGTGCGCAGTACATCCGACACTACATGTTCGACTTCGGGTCGATCATGGGCAGCGGCACGACGGCCCCGGACGTCGCGCGGTCGGGGCATGCCTATCTCGTCGAGAAGGACGCGTCGCTGCGGCAGTTGCAGTGGTTCGGCCTGTGGGCGCCGGCATGGGCGCGTCGCGACCGCCCGTCGTTCTCCCCCTCGGCGGGCCCCTTCACCGCCGACGCGCATTTCGACCCGGCCTCCTGGCGGCCCGAATACCCCAACGTGGCGTTCCGGAACATGCGCGCCGACGATGCATTCTGGGCCGCGCGCCGCGTGGCGGCCTTCACCGACGCGCAGATCGGCGTGCTCGTGGACCGCGGCCGCTATCGTGACCCGGTTGCCCGGGAGCAGTTGGTGGCCGCGCTCATCGCCAGACGTGACCGCATCGCCCGCACGTGGGTGCCTGCCGTCACACCCATCGTCGGCGCCTCGCTCAGCGCCGCGGGCCTCTTGGCGTTCGACAACGCGGCCGTGTCGGCCGGCGTGGCGACCTCCCCCACGCAGTACGATGTGCAGTGGTCGCGATTCGACAACGATCGGCGACGGCACGAGCCGGTTGGGGCGATCGTGACGAGCACTACGCCCCTCGTCGCGATGCCCGAGGCACTCGAGGAGGCGCAGGGCTACGTGGCCGCGGCCGTCTCGGCCAGGCACCCGGACCATCCCCACTGGCAGCGCCCGGTGACGCTGTACTTCAAGCGCGAGGGACGCGGATGGCACCACGTCGGAGTCGAGCGGGACGTGCCCCCACGCGGCGGCAACGAGGCGACCCGCGATGAGTGACCCGCGCACGCTGCTCTCACACCCCGAACTGCGGTCGCAGCAGTCGTTCCCGCTGTTCAAGACGGTGGGCGACCGTCCGAAGAACGCCCTCGAACGCGGCCTGAGCCTGTTTGCCGACGTCAGGGCAGGCGAAGGCGTGGGCGTGGTGCTGCTGGCCGTCACGGTCTTCCTGCTGCTCGCGGGTTACTACCTGCTCAAGACGGCGCGTGAGGCGCTCATCCTGACCGAGGCGGGCGCGGAGGTGAAGGCGTATTCGTCCGCCGCGCAGGCGGTGCTGCTGCTTGGGGCCGTGCCGCTCTACGGGTGGCTCTCCGCACGCGTCGCCCGTGTGCCGCTGCTGGCCACCACCAGCCTCTTCTTTGCGGCCAACCTGGTGTTGTTCTTCACCGTGGGTCAGGCGGGGGCACGCATCGGCGTGCTGTTCTACATCTGGCTCGGCATCTTCAACGTCTTCGTCATCTCGCAGTTCTGGGCGTTTGCCAACGACATCTACACCGAGGGGCAGGGCCGACGCCTGTTTCCGTTCATCGGCGTAGGCAGCTCACTCGGCGCGTGGATCGGCGCCGAGGCCTCGGTGCCGCTGGTCGAACAACTCCAGGCCGGGCCCTACAGCCTGATGATCGTCACCGCGGTCCTGCTCATCGTCTGCCTGGCCATCCTGGTGGTGGTGAACCGGCGGGAGGCCACACAGAACCCCGAGACGGCCGCCGAAGGCGAGCAACCCCTGACAGGCGCCGGCGGGTTCAAGCTGGTCTTCCAGGATCGATATCTCATCTGGATCGCCGTGCTGGTGGTGCTGCTGAACGTGGTCAACTCGGCCGGCGAGTTCATCCTCGGGAAGCTGGTGATTTCGGAAGCGGCCCGCCAGTTTGCCGCGGACGACCAGCTGGCCGACCGGCAGCGCTTCGTTGGCGCGTTCTACGGCTCGTTCTTCGGGGGCGTGAACCTGCTGGGGCTGCTGCTGCAACTGTTCGTGACGTCGCGGCTGATGCGTCACATCGGCGTGCGCGGCACGCTGTTCGTGTTGCCGGTGCTGGCCCTGGTCAGCTACTCGGTGATGGCCGTGGCGCCCATTCTCGCGGTGGTCAAGGTGCTCAAGACCCTCGAGAACAGCGTGGACTACTCGGTCAACAACACCGTGCGACAGGCCCTGTTCCTGCCGACGTCACGCGACGCCAAGTACAAGGCCAAGGCGGCCATCGACACGTTCTTCTGGCGGCTCGGTGACGTCACGCAGGCGGGCATCGTCCGAGCGGGCACGGCGCTTGGGGCGAGCGTCGCGGTGTTTGCCTGGTTCACCGTGGGCCTCACCATCCTCTGGTTGTGGGTGGCCGGGCAGATTGCCCGCGAGCACCGTCGGCGGACCGCGTAGCCGCGCGCGTCAACTCCGTCAGCAGCGTGTCCTGCGAACGCAGCAGGGCATCGCGAGCCTCTTCAGGCGTGCCGGTGGGGCCGCGGTCGGCCTCACCCGGCCCGACGAGGTCCCACAGGCGCGTGCGCACGGGCGGCGGCAGCACGCCGTGCAGGTACTCGAACGCCAGGCCGCGCAACATCGGCTCTTCGCTGTGGATGGCCCGGAACGCGACCTTGAGCGGCTCGCGCGGCAGCACGGTCACGAGCAGCGAGAACACGTGCTCGAGGCTGCGGTTGGCACGGTCTCGCAGGTGTTCGTCGAGAAACATCAGCGCGTCGGCGCTCTCGTGGTGATCGAGCAGGCGATGGCCGTTCCACACCGGGCGCGCCACAGACAACTCGCGTTCGACGATGGCAAAGATGCGCTCGGTGTCGACGCGCAGCGACGGCTCGGCGATCAGCACGCGGTCCATCGCGCGACTGCATTGATAACGCACTTCGAAGCGCGGGTCGGCCAGGCCCGCCACCAGGCCGTCGAAGGCCCGCTGCGACGGTACGGTCACGAGGACGCGCGGGATGCGGCGCCGGATGGCGAAGTCGGTGGCGCCGTCCACGAGAAAGTCGATGAGCAGTCCGACATGGCGATCGGCCGTCCGCTCGAGTGCCAGCCGCGCGGGTGTGGTGACGTCGTCCCAGGCCAGCAGACGAACGGTCTGCACGACGTGAATGGCGTCGAAGCGCGCCGCGCTGGCCAGTGCCTCGAGCACGCGTTCGCGGTTGCCCGAACGGAGGTGCTGCAGCGTCTCGATGAGGCCGTCGGTCGAGACGATGAGCGACCCGGTGGGCGTGACGCGCGGCGCGGGCAGTTCGGCGACGGGAGGCTGCAGCGACGGCAACTCACCGCTGTACAACGTCGCCGACCCGAACGCGCTGCCATCGAGGTCGTCGTCGGCGTGGTCCATCAGGCGACGCTCGACGGCCCGCAGGTAGCGGTTATCGAGACGTTCGCCAATCCAGATGCTGGCGGCAGCCATCAGGATGGTGATGCCGAGCAGTTCCGACACGAGGAACGCCGAGCCCGACAGCAGCAGCAACTGCACGATGCCCGCGCCCAGCGCGTCGCCCGCCCGGTCGCAGGTGACGTCGAGAAAGGCCTTGACCTTGCGCTTCTCACCCGGCGCCATTGGCGAGAACAGTAGTTCGTACCCGCTGCGGAAGACCGATCCGCGCAACACGTACTCGACGCCGCGCGCCAGCGTGAACGCGGTCAGTGTCGGGAAGAGCAGCGCAATCACGCTGCCTGCGCCGAGGCCCAGCGGCAGGCTGCTCACCGAACGCCCGACACCGAGCCTGGCCTGGGCACCCGACAGCACGCTGGTCTGCAGCAGGAAGGCCATCACCTGGGTGCCGGTGTAGAAGAGCGCGAAGAACTGCAGCAGGTGTTCCCCGTCGCCGAACCTGGCTGCGGCACGCGACTTCAGCAGGTAGTCGACGATGGCGGCGCTGGCCGTGCCGAGGGTCACCAGTGCGGCGATGTCGCGAACGTAGGGTGACGCGCGGACGAGTTGCTTGAGATGCAGCGGCTCGGTCGCGACGGGACTCCGACTGCCGACGATGGAGCGTCCGACCGCCACGGCCAGGAGCGC
>JAEZDP010000367.1 GCA_023418055.1 Acidobacteriota bacterium | reverse complement strand
CACAGGGCTCCTGCGGTGCGCCCGGGTCGGACGGCGCGTCGGACGCGGCCAGCAGCCGACGGGTGGACGCTGGCGGCGGAGGTTCGGTCTGGTGGGTGGACGGGCGGCGCGTCGTGTCGATGCCCGCCACCTGCGCCGCGATCTTGCGGGCAATCGTGCCCACCTGGCGTTCGAGTGTCCGCACGCCGGCCTCGCGCGTGTACTCGCTGATCACGCGCCGCAGCGCCGCGTCGGTGAGATCGAGCGCGTGGTCGGGCAGGCCATGCTCCTTCAGCTGGCGCGGAATCAGGTACGCACGCGCGATGTGCTGCTTGTCTTCTTCCGTGTAACCGCTCAGCTGAATCACTTCCATGCGGTCGATGAGCGCCGGATGGATCGTGCCGAGCTGGTTGGCGGTGGCGATGAACAGCACCTTCGAGAGATCGATGGGGACCTCCAGATAGTGGTCGCGGAACGCGTGGTTCTGCGCCGGGTCGAGCACTTCGAGCATGGCGGCCGCCGGGTCGCCCTGGTAGCCCGCCGAGAGCTTGTCGATTTCATCCAGCATGAACACGGGGTTGATGGCACCGGCCTGCTTCAGAGCCTGCACCAGGCGCCCGGGCATCGACCCGATATACGTGCGTCGGTGGCCGCGAATCTCCGCTTCGTCGCGCACGCCTCCGAGCGAGATGCGGACGAACTTCCGGTCCATCGCCCGCGCAATCGATTGCCCCAACGAGGTTTTGCCGACGCCCGGCGGTCCGACGAAGCACAGGATGGGCCCCTTCATGTCGCCCTTGAGCTTCCGCACCGCGAGGTACTCAACGATGCGTTCCTTGACGCGGTCGAGGTCGTAGTGGTCTTCGTCGAGCACGCGACGGGCCTCGACGGGGTCGAGACGGTCTTCGGTGGTCGCGCTCCAGGGCACTTCCAGCACCCAGTCCACGTAGGTGCGGATCATCTGGTGTTCGGGCGAGGTCGGTGCGGTCCGTTCGAGCCGATCGATCTCCTTCGAGACCTGTTTGAACACCGCCTCGGGCACGCGGGCGTCTTCGAGGCGCCGCCGCAGGTCGGCGGTCTCTTCGCCCTCTTCCTCTCCGAGTTCCGACTGGATGGCCTTGAGCTGCTGGCGCAGGTAGTACTGGCGCTGCGCGTCGCTCATCTCCTGCTGCGCCTGCGACTCGATCTTGCCCTTCAGCTCGAGCAGCTCCACCTCGCGCCGCAGCGCCGACGTGATGGCGCTGAGCTTCACGCGAAGGTCGTCCTGCTCGAGGAGCAGCTGCTTGTCCTCGGGCTTCATGTCGATGAGCGTGGCCAGCAGGTACACCAGCCGCAGCGGCTCGTCGATGCCCGACACGATGGAGCGCAGGTCGGGCGACAGGCCCGTGGCCAGCGAGAAGGCCTTCTCGACGAGATCGCGCAGGGTGCGGACGTACGCATCGATCTCGAGCGTCGAGCTGTCGGGCTCGGGTGCCGCCGTGATGCCGGCGTCCATGACGTTGCCGTCGCGCGTGACCTCATCCAGGCGCACGCGGGCGATGCCCTCGACGAGCACTTGCAGGCCCATCGCCCCCTTGGCCATCTGGCGGATGACGGCCACCGTGCCCACCTTGCGCAGCTGCGACGGGGTGGGGTCGTCGGCGTCACCCACCAGCATCACCAGGACGAGCATGCGGTCGGCGGCCAGCGCGCGGTTGACGGCATCGACGGACACGAGGCGGTTGACGGCCAGCGGCTGCACCGTCATGGGGAACACGACGGTGCTGCGCAGGGGCAGCACGGGCAGGCGTTCGGGCAGCTGCAGGGTGTCGGGCGTGGATTCGGCCACGAAGGTTACTCCAGGGTCACCAGGGTCGGACAGCCGTACACAGCGCCCAGTCTATCGCAGCGCTGCCGGCCGGGCCCGGATTCGGTATCATGCCGCCATGCTCGCGATGCGCCCCACCGAGGCCGAGTACGGGTCGTTCTATGCCGGCTACGTCGCGCGCGTGCCGGACGGACGTCTCTTCGAGACGCTCGCCGAACAGCCGGCGGTGCTGCGCGGCCTGCTGCAGGCCGTCGACGATGATCGGGCCGCCTTGCCGTCGGCGCCTGGAAAGTGGAGCCTGAAGGACACGATCAATCACGTGATCGACGCCGAGCGTGTCTTCGCACTGCGCCTGCTCTGGTTCGCCCGGGCGCCGGGCGCCGACCTGCCCGGCTTCGACCAGGATGCCTGGACGCCCGCTGCCGACGCCCATCGTCGTTCACTGCGAGACCTGTGCGACGAGTTCGATGCCGTTCGCCAGGCGACCAATCTGCTCCTGCAGGGCCTCCCCGAGGCAGCCGTCGGCCGCTACGGCACCGCCAGCGGCGCGAGGGTCACCGTGCGCGCGCTGGCGTGGATCATCGCGGGGCATGTCCAGCATCACCTCGAGCTGTTGCAGGACAGGATGCACCCACCTACCGCGAGGGCCTGACATGCACGAGCGGCAGTTCTTCAACGAGCGCGCGGAACTGCGGTCGATGAGCATCACGTGTGCGCGCTGCCGCCACGTCGCCGACTACCAGGTGAAGTGGATGCGCCGCACCCGCAAGCCTGAGATTCCGCCTGGCGCCAACGAGCGTGATCACGCCACCTTCGCCGGGCTGCGCGACTACCTGATTCGGCTCGACGAGGACGTCACGTGCGCCAAGTGTCGGCGGCGCGTCGACATCGGGGCGCAGAAGAGCCTCGTCTTCCTCTGAGGGACTCAGTACACCCCGGGCACCAGCCGCGCGCGGACACGGCGCTGGTAGGCCCGATAGGTCTCGCCGTACTGCGCCACGAGCCCTCGCTCTTCGAACGGTACGGCGGCCACGAGGTAGGCGATGCTGATCGCGGCAAACGCCGCGCGCGTGGTGGTCATCACCGGCGCGCCCAGTACCAGCAGGATCCACCCGAAGTAGATGGGATGGCGCACCCACCCGTACAGGCCCGTGGTCTCGAGGGGCTGTGCCGTGCTCGCCCGCGGCGGCCGCAGTCCGGCCAACGCCAGCACGTCGAGCCGTCGCGCCGCGATCGCGGTGACGAGGCCACCGGCCCACTGCAGTGCCACCCCCACGCTGGCCCAGGGTGCCGGCCAGGCGTAGAGCAGGCCGGGCAGCGGTTGCCACGCCCAGCAGCAGAGGAAGAACAGCATGCTCGACAGCCACACATAGAGCGGACGTTCGAGCGCCTCGCCGGCCCACTCCGTCACATGGCGCTTGACGCCGGTACGCGCCAGCACGCTGTGGTGCAGCGCGAAGACGCTGAAAAGCGTGACGTTGATGGCCGCTGGCGCCAGCCACGATGCCTCGGACGGCGCCGTGGCGCTGAAGTTCACGACGTAAGCGCGAATGCCGTACGCAAGGGACAGCACGAAGGCGAGCGCTCCGCTCCAGCTGACGAGTCTGACGAACCACACGGCGTGCACGAGGTTGGGGCAGGCCCATCCAGGACGGGCGCAGGCCGCATAGTATAGTGCCGCGTATGCCGTCGCGTTCCCGGATCGTCGTGTCCGGCATCGGTGTGGTCTCGCCGTATGGAGTCGGCCGCGAGCGGTTCTGGCAGGGCGTCCGCGAGGGCCGCAGCGGCACCACGCGCATCGAGGAGTTCGACCCGAGCCCTTTTGCCTGCCAGGTGGCAGCTCCGCTGCCGCCGCTGTCCATCGACGATGCCATCGATCAGGGCGAGGTCGGCGGTGACCTCGCCGACGTCCTGCGGGAACGGGCCGACGCGCGGCGCTATTCACGCGCGTCGCTGGCTGGTGTCATTGCGGCCCGTGAGGCGTGGGCCGACGCAGGGCTGCGTGCGGGCCACCCTGACGCCGGGGTCATCATCGGCACCGGCGGCGGAGGCATCGAACTCGGCGAGCGCCAGTATCGCGAGTTCTTCACCGACGGGCAGAAGCGTGTCACGCCGTATGCCATCCCGGTGTCCATCTGCGGCATGTTGTCGAGCGAGATTTCGATCGCCCTCCAACTGCATGGCATCAGTCACGTGCTCTCCACTGGCTGCACGAGTTCGACCGACGCCACCGGCTATGCCCTGTCGCTCTTGCGTGCCGGCGAGGCCGAGGTGCTGCTCTGCGGCGGCGTGGACGCATGCGTCACGCCAGGCATGATCTACGGGTTCTCGCGCATGCGCGTGGTGTCGACGGCCTACAACGACAGGCCGGCGGAAGCGTCGCGGCCCTTCGACCGCGGACGCGACGGCTTCGTTCTCGGCGAGGGAGCGTGGATGTACGTGCTCGAGCGTGAGGACCGCGCGCGGGCCCGCGGCGCGCACGTGTATGCCGTGGTCGAGGGCTACGGCTCGACCTGCGACGCGTATCATCGGGTGCAGATGGATCCGGAGGGCACGCAGATCATGGCCGCGATGCGGCTGGCGATGGCCAGATCGGGGCGCACCCCCGACTCGATCGGCTATGTCAACTTCCACGGCACCTCGACACAGCTCAACGACGCCATCGAGGTGCGATGCGTGAAGACGGTGTTCGGCTCCCGGGCCTCTCAGGTGTGCGGGTCGTCCACCAAGTCGATGCTGGGCCATCCGCAGGGCGCCAGCGGCGCGTGTGGCATCGTCACGACGGCCCTGGCGCTCGACCGCGGGTTTCTGCCACCCACCATCAACGTGGACGATCTCGACCCGGCGTGCGACATGGACGTGCTCCCCAACGTCGGCCGCGCGGCGCGGGTGGAAGCGGCACTCTGCAACTGCCTGGGGTTCGGGTCGAAGAACAGCGCGGTCGTGCTGGCCGGTGGAGATGCGTAAGTGATTGACGACGTGGTCATCGCGGGAGCGGGACCGGCGGGGAGCTTCGCGGCGCTGCATCTGGCGCGGGCGGGCGTGCGCGTGCGCCTCGTCGATCGGGCGAGCTTCCCGCGTGACAAGTTGTGCGGCGACACGCTCAACCCTGGCGCCATGGCGTTGCTGCGCGCCAACGGTCTCGGCGAGGCCGTGGCCGCGCGGGGGCTGCCGATCGACGGCATGGTCGTCACGAGCGGCGATGGCGTCCGCGTGGAGGGGCGCTATGGCGACGGGCTCGTCGGCTGCGCGATTCGTCGCCGCGACCTCGACATGCACCTGCTCGACGCCGCGCTGGCGGCCGGGGCGTCGTTCGAGCCCGAGACGATCATCGTGGGGCCGCGGCTCGACGGGGGGAGCGGGGTGCGGG
>JAEZDP010000259.1 GCA_023418055.1 Acidobacteriota bacterium | reverse complement strand
CTCGGCGATGTGGATGCCGCCATCACGCACTGGCGGCAGGCGCTCGAGGCCGAACCCGATGGCCCCCTGGCGGCCCACGCGCTGGCGCTCGATCTCGAGCGGGCCGGTGGGGACGCGCGCGAGTCGGAGGCGCTGGCCGTGATGGAGGCGCTGGCGACCCGCACCGGCAATCTCGCCGCGCAGGTGGAGTGGGCGCGGCTGGCCAGCAAGCGCCGCGACGCCTCGGCGCTGCAACGGGCGGTTGCGGCTCTCGACGCGCAAGCGTCGGCGTGGCCCGACGAGATCCGGGAGCGCTTCGCGACGGTCCGGACCGCCGCCGCGTCCGATCCGGGCAGCGCCGGACGTCCGGTGGCGTTTCTCAAGAACTTCCTGCTGCGGTTGCCGACGTATCGCGCCGCGGTGGCGGCGGTCAGCACGCCTCGGGAAGAAGTGGGTGAGCCGCTCGACCTGTTCGTCGTGCTGCCCAATCCCTCGCCGCAGGCTGCACCGGCCGACCGGACGCTGCAATTCGACGTCGCGACCCCGTGGCCCGATGCGCCCACCGCCAACGTGGTCGGGGCCCTTGCCGCCCGCGCCGTGTCGTTGACCGCCGATGCGGCACCCGTGGCGGTGGCCTTCGACGGCAGCCATCTCCAGGTGGGGCCGCCGGGCGATGCCGGCGCGCAGCGTGTCGCGGTGCCGGGCGCGTGGACGTCGGAGGCCGGCGCACCCATGGTCGTCTCGGCCGACCTGACCTACGACTTCCGCAACGACCTCGTCGTGGCGGGCAACGGGGGCGTGCGCCTCTTCGTCCAGGGCGAGGACGGCAGGTTCTCGGATGTGACTGAGCCGGCCGGGGTGCCCTCCAATCTCCGCACGCGTGCGATGCACGGCGTCTGGGCCGCCGATGTCGATCTCGATGGCGACCTCGACCTGGTGGCCGCTCCTGTGGGAGAGGCACCGGTCGTGTTGCGCAACAACGGCGACACGACATTTGCCGTGCTGCAGCCCTTTGTCGGCGTGTCGGACGTGCAGGCGTTCGTGTGGGCCGACGTGGACGGCGACGGCGTCCCCGATGCGGCCTGTCTCGACGGTCGCGGCGTTGTGACGGCGTTCGTGAACCTTCGCGGGGGCGCGTTTGCCGCCCAGTCGATGCCCACCGATCTTCCGCCCGGCGTGAGCCTGGCGTTGGCCGACGCCGGCGACGACAGCCGCATCGACCTGCTCCTGCTCGACGCGGACGGCGTCATCAGGAGGCTGTCCCTCGACAACGAAACCGCGCGGTGGAGTGCCCGCGAGGTGGCACGCGTGCCGGCTGCCGCGCCGCTGACGCGCGGGCGGACACGGCTGCGGACGGGCGACCTCGACAACAACGGCGGCCTCGACCTCCTCGTCACGGCGGTAAGCGGCACGCACGTCGTGCTGGGCGAGAACGACGGCTCCTTCCAGCCCCTCGACACCATCGTCCCCCTCATCGCACACGACGTGGTCGATCTGGACGGGGACGGGCGGCTCGAGCTGCTCGGGCTCGACCCGGACGGCCACGTGCGCCGCGCCTCGAGCCGGGGCGAGGCCGCGTACCACTGGCAGGTGATTCGGCCACGGGCGGCGACGGCGTTCGGAGATCAGCGTATTAACGCCTTCGGCATCGGAGGCGAGGTCGAGGTGCGCACCGGACTGCACGTGCAGAAGCGGGTCATCGACGCGCCGGCGGTGCACCTCGGGCTTGGCGAGGCCACCCGGGCGGAGGTGGTGCGCGTGGGCTGGCCGAACGGCACGCTCCAGTCGGAGTTCGGGCTCGACGGCGACCGCGCGATTGCGGCGAGCCAGCGCCTCAAGGGCTCGTGCCCGTGGCTCTTTGCGTGGGACGGCCGCGACATGAGTTTTGTGACCGACGTGTTGTGGCGCTCGCCGCTCGGGCTGCGGATCAACGCGCAAGCGACGGCTGACGTGTTGATGACCGAGGACCGCGTCAAGGTGCGGGGCGATCAGCTGGTGCCGCGGGACGGCGCCTACGACCTCCGCATCACCGCCGAACTGTGGGAGACGCACTTCTTCGACCTCGTCTCGCTGCTGGTCGTGGACCATCCCGAGGGCACCGAAGTCTGGGCCGACGAACGTTTCGCCGTGCCGTCTCCCTCGAACGACCTCATCGTCACCGATCCCGTCCAGCCGCTGGTCGCGGCTCGTGACGACGAGGGGCAGGACGTGACGGCTCTCGTGGCCGCGCGCGACGATGACCATCTCGACGTGCCGGGCCGTGGGCGATACCAGGGCATCACGCGCGACCACTTCGTCGAACTCGACCTGCCGGCCGACGTGCCGCGCGACGTGCCGGTGTGGCTGGTCGCCCAGGGGTGGATTCATCCGACCGACAGCTCCATCAACGTGGCCATCAGCCAGGGCGCGCATCCGGCGCCGAAGGGCCTGCAACTGCAGGTGGCCGACGAGGCGGGCGAGTGGCGGGTGGCCGACGCGAATCTCGGCTTCCCGGCGGGCAAGGACAAGACCATCCTGGTGGACCTGAGCCCACACCTGCCGCGCCGTGGACCGGTGCGCCTGCGGCTGGCCACCAACCTGGAGATCTACTGGGACCGTCTCGGATGGGCGAGGGGCCGTCCCGATGTCGTGTTGAACCCGGTGCGGCTGCTGCCGCGGGCGGCCGAGTTGCGCTATCGTGGGTATTCGGCCGTCACACCGGCGGCCGCGAGCACGCCTGAACGTCCCCGGTACGTGCTCGACGGCACGATGCCGCGCTGGCGCGACCTCGAGGGGTACCACACGAGGTTCGGCGATGTCCGCGACCTGATCCTCGATGTCGACGACCGCTACGTGATCATGAACGCGGGCGACGAGTTGCAGGTGCAGTTCGACGCGGCCGGCGATCCGCCTGCAGGCATGACCCGCGACTTCATCGTCGTCAGCGACGGCTGGGAGAAGGACGGCGACTTCAACACCACGTTCTCGCGGACCGTCTTGCCGCTGCCAACGCACGACACCGGCCGGTACGACCGGCCGCCAGGCGCGCTCGAGGACGACCCCGTGTACTTGAAACACCCGGAGGACTTCGTGCAGTACCACACGCGGTATGTGACGCCCGACGCGGTACGCGACGCGCTGCGCCCGTCACGACGGACACCGAGATGATGCGACGCTACAGCACCCCGGTGCTTGCTGTGATCTTCGTGGCGCTGCTGGCCACGCCCGCGCTCATGCGCCGGCTGGGTCCGCGTGCGGCGGCGTCCGCCGATGTCGATGCGCGCGAGCACTACGGCTTCAGGCTGGTGGAGTCGTCGAAGGCCGCCGGCCTCGACTTCGTCCACGAGTCGCCGACCCTGGACCCGAAGCTGGCGCACATCATGCCGCTTGTCGCCTCCATGGGGGCGTCGGTGTCGGTCGTAGACGTGGATGCCGACGGCCACCACGACCTGTACGTGACGACGAGCCGCGAGGGCGGGCGTAACCGGCTCTATCGCAACCGCGGCGACGGGACGTTCGAGGATATCGCCGAGCGGTTGGGCATCGCCGATGTGAACGCTGCGGCCAGCGGCGTGTCGATGGGCGCGGTGTGGGGCGACTTCGACAACGACGGCTTCGAGGATCTGCTGCTGTATCGCTGGGGGCGGTCCGAGCTGTTTCGCAACGACGGCGGCACGTCCTTCACGCCTGTGCCCGAGGCCGGGCTGCCGGCGTGGGCCAACGTCAACACGGCCGTGTGGCTCGACTTCGACGGCGATGGCCGGCTCGACGTCTTCCTCGGCGGGTACTACCCCGAAGACGTCAACCTCTGGCAGCTCGCACACACGCGGATGATGCCCGAGAGCTTCGAGTACGCCCGCAATGGCGGTCGCAAGTATCTCTACAGAAACCTCGGGGAGGGGCGGTTCGAAGAGGTGAGCGCCGAGGTCGGCCTCTCGTCGCGACGATGGGCACTGGCCGCCGTGGCTGCCGATCTGGACGGATCGGGCACGCCCGACCTCTTCCTGGCGAACGACTACGGCGTGTCAGAGCTGTTTCTCAACGAAGGCGGCCGCTTTCGCGAGGTGGGACGCACCTCGGGTGTCGGCTACGCGCCGAAGAGCGGCATGAACGCGTCGGTGGGTGACGTGTTCAACGACGGGCGCCTGGCCATCTACGTGTCGAACATCTCGGAGGAGGGCATCCTGCTGCAGGGCAACAACCTGTGGGTGCCGAGCGGCGCGGCCGGTGGCGTGCCCCGGTACGAGAACATGGCGCGAGCGCTCGGCGTGGACCTCGGCGGCTGGGCATTCGGCGCGCAGTTCGGCGACCTGAACAACGACGGCCTGCAGGACATCTACCTGGTCAACGGCTACGTGTCGGCCTCGCGCACCGACAGCTACTGGTACGACTACTCGAAGGTGGCCGGCGGGCACGCCAGCGTCATCTCCGACGCCAGCCACTGGCCGGCGCTGAGCGGGCGCAGCCTGGCCGGCTACCAGCAGAAGAAGGTGTGGGTGAACGACGGCGGTGCGCGGTTCGTGGACGTGGCCCCGATGGTGGGAGCCACCGACCGGCAGGATGGGCGGGCCGTGGCGCTGGCCGACCTGTCGTCGCGCGGCATGCTGGACGTGGTGGTGGCCAACCAGAACGGGCCGCTGCTGCTGTATCGCAACGACGTCGCGCCGGGGCGGCATTGGGTGGCCTTTGCTCTCGAAGGAGGCTGCGGTCCGGAGGCGGCGGGCGGCGTCCGGTGCAGCAACCGCAGTGCCATCGGCGCCCGCGTGACGCTGCACTGGAACGGCCAGCAGCAGGTGCAGGAGGTGAGCGGCGGGTCGGGCTTCTGCGCGCAGAACCAGCGCACGCTGCACTTCGGCCTCGGGCCTGACCGTGCGATCGACAAGGTGGAGATCCGATGGCCGTCCGGGCGCGTCCAGGAGATCGACGGGCTCGACGTGAATCAACTGCACCACATCAGGGAGGCCCTGTGAGTACCGAGGTGATCGCGGCAGACGAGGTCCGGCAGCGGCTCGGTGCCGTGCGACAGACGGCTGAGGTGCAGGGCGGGCGTCCGCGCTTCCGGTTCGACAAGCGCTACCTCGCGCCGGTGCTCGTCACGCTCGTCCTCATCGCCGGCCAGGTGACCTTCGGGTTCCTCGAGAGCTGGTCGCGGACGGCGCTGGCCATCAGCACGGCGATTGCGCTGGAACTGATCTTCGGCAAGCTCTTTCTGGGGATGTGGCCGCATCTGGCGAGCGCCTACGTGTCGGGCATCAGCGTGGGCATGCTGGTGCGGTCGCCCGATTATTGGCCCTACGCGGTCTGCTCGGCGTTGGCCATCACCTCGAAGTACCTGATTCGGGTGGACGGCCGGCACATCTGGAACCCGTCGAACCTGGGCATCGTGGCGCTGCTGGTGCTGGCAGCCGACACCGTGGCGAGCCTCAGTGTGCAGTGGGGCAACCACCTGCTGCCCATGGTGGTGGTGTGGTGCTTCGGGTCGGTCATCATCCACACGCTCGGCCGGTTCCACATCACGCTGACCTATGTCGCGTCGTTCGTGGCGCTGGCGGCGGCGCGGTCGCTCGTGACGGGGCACCCCTTCCTGAGCGAAGTGGCGCCCATCACGGGCCCGATGTATCAGCTGTTCATCTTCTTCATGATCACCGACCCGAAGACCACGGTGCAGGGGAAGGGCCCCCAGATGTTCGTGGTCTTCGTGGTGGCGCTGGTGGAGGCGGTGCTGCGGGTGTTCGAGTTCGTGCACGCGCCGTACTACGCGTTGTTCCTGGTGGGGCCGACGGCGCTGCTGGTGGAGACGGCGCTGCGGCGGCGGGCGGCGTCGGTCTCCATGGGGTCAGGTCTCGAAACCACGCAAGATGCACGGTCTGGCACCTGACCCCACTGACGTATGCCGCAGGTCTGACCCCACTGAGACACGCCGCAGGTCTGACCCCCGCTGACGCAGGCCGCAGGTCTGACCCCACGGCGCCCTCCACAGCGCCCAGCGCTACTTCGTCGTCACCGTCACGGAGTCCGCCGCGCCGACCCCGGCCTGATTGAGGCCCCGCACGCGGTACCGATACGTCGTCTGCCGCGCCGTCGTCGTGTCGGTGAACGCCGTGGAGTTCGCAGGCAGCAACGCCACGCGGACGTACGGCCCGCCGCCGGATGACCGCAGTACCTCGTAGCGTTCCTCCACCTTCGACCGATCGGTCCACCGGAGCGCCACCGACGCGGACGTGCCCGCGAGCAGCGCCGTGGCCCGCAAGCTCGACGGCTTGGCGGGCAGCAGCGTGGGCGTGATGGGTGCCTGATATTCGTAGGCGCCGACGTCTGCCGCGGCACCCTGCGGGCGCGGCGTGCCGATGTGGTCGGTGGGGACAGCAGGAGTGCCCTTCACCGCGTCGACCGCCGGCGCGGTGGACAGCAGGCGATAGTCGTCGGCCGCAGCACCGGCGAACCAACCGGTCGCCGCCGCAAGATTGCCGGCACTGGCCGGCGCTTCGGTCGGCAGCGACGTGCCGAGGAACAGCGAATGCTGCACGTCCACGCCGCTCCAGCCGGAACTGGCTGCGCGCAGGGCGCGTGACACGTTCCGCCCGAACGTGGCGTGCGTCACCTGCACCTTCTCGAT
>JAEZDP010000255.1 GCA_023418055.1 Acidobacteriota bacterium | reverse complement strand
TGGTTGTCGATGCCCTCCCTTAACGATGCCCCCATTGGAACAGGCCCCCCCGCCGGCGCGCAGAGCCGTCGGCTACTTATGAGGGCAGGATGACCTTGTCGCCTTCGTTGAGGCCGTCGACGATCTGCGCCCGGGTGCCGTTGCTCACGCCCACCTTCACGGGCACGCGACGACGGCTGGTCTTCTCGGCCGGGTCGAAGAGGTCGACGTGGGCCTGCCGATCGGCGTCGTAGGTCAGCGCGGCCTCGGGAACGATGAGCGAGTCCGGATGTTCCTCGAGCACGATCTCGGCATTGGCCGTCATGTTGGCCTTCAGCTCGTTGCCTGGGTTGTCGATCGACACGCGGACCTCGAAGGTCGTGACGTTGTCCTTCTCGGTGCCCATGGGTGAGATCAAGGTGACGCGCCCTTCGAACTTGCGGTCCTTGAACGTCTCGACGCTGATGCGGGCGGGCTGGTCCATGCGGACACGGCCCACGTCCGACTCGTCCACCTTGCCGCGAACGAACACCTCGCCGATGTCACCGAGCGTCATGACGAGGGTGGCATTGGCCCCGAGGTTCAGGATGGACGACACCGGGCTGCCGACTTCGACGTCGCGCGTGAGCACCATGCCGGCGATGGGGGCTCGGATGGTGGTGTTGCGCAGGTCCTCTTCAGCGCGCTCGAGGGCCGCCCGGGCCTGCGCCACCTGAGCCTGCGTCTCGCTGACTTTCGCCTTCGACACCACCAGCTGGCTCTGGGCCGCGCGCTGCCGGTTCACCGCCTGTTCGTAGGCGCTGCGGGCCTGGTCGAGCTCCGACTGCGGCATCAGCTTCTGCTGGTAGAGGTCATCGGCTCGCTGGGCCGCGCGGCGGGCGAACTCGACGTCCGGGCCCTCGGCCTCCACCTTGTTCTTCTCGAGCTGCGCACGCGAGCCGTCCAGGCCAGCCTCTGCGGCCTGCAGGTTGGCGCGCGCCTCACGGACCCTGGCGTTGAGGTCTTCCTTGTCGAGCTCGGCGAGCACGTCGCCGGCGGCTACGACGTCGCCCACCTCCACCCGCAGCCGCTCGATGATCCCGTTGGCCTTCGACTTGATTTCGACCTTCGAGATGGGTTCGACCTTGCCGGTCGCCACCACCGATCGCACCATCGTGGACCGCTCGACGGTCGCCAGACGGGACGGCTCGAAGCTGGCGGTGGCCGTGTTGAAGCCGCCCAGGATCCAGGCCACCCCGCCGATGGCCGCCACCGTGACGCCTGTTCCGACAACCCGCTTGCTCGTCTTGGTCATTGCAGAATCTCTCCAGAACCTCACCGGGGGACGTGGACTTGGACGGACACTCTTCCCCGAGGGTTCATTTGCCCGAGGCGACATGACGTGCGCCGGCAGGGGCGCTACAATGCCCGAGCCATGGTGATAGGCGTCCCCAAGGAAACACTGTCCGGAGAACTCCGGGTCGCGCTGGTACCCGCCAGCCTGCCCGGCCTGATCAAGGCCGGCGCCGAGGTGCTGGTCGAGACCGGTGCAGGTGCCGCCGCGGGCTTCCCCGACGCCGCCTACGAGGCCAGGGGCGCGGCTGTCGTCACCCGTGACGAGGTGTTCCGGCGGGCCACGCTTCTGCTTCAGGTACGCACGCCGGGGGCCAACGGGGTGCACGCCGACGCCGATCTCGCGCGCATCGGCCCACAGCACACGCTGATTGGCTTTGCCGAACCTCTGCTTGCCGGGCCCACGACCGCGGCCGTGGCGGCGCGAGGTGCCACGAGCTTCGCCATGGAGCTCATCCCGCGCATCACCCGCGCCCAGAGCATGGACGCGCTGTCGTCGATGGCCAACATCGCCGGCTACAAGGCCGTCGTGCTCGCCGCCGACACGCTGCCGCGCATCTTCCCGATGATGATGACCGCCGCCGGCACCATCGCCGCCGCCAGGGTGTTTGTCATCGGCGCGGGCGTGGCGGGCCTGCAGGCCATTGCCACCGCCAAGCGCCTCGGCGCCCGCGTCGAGGCGTACGACGTGCGTCCGGCCGTCAAGGAGCAGATCGAGAGCCTGGGCGCGAAGTTCATCGAGCTGCCCCTCGAGGCGGCCGCCGCCGAGGACAAGGGCGGCTATGCCACCGCCCAGGACGAGTCGTTCTACCGCCGCCAGCGCGAGACCATGGCGAAAGTGGTGGCCCAGAGCGACGTGGTCATCACGACGGCCGCCATCCCCGGACGGAAGTCGCCGGTGCTCGTCACGGCCGACATGGTCGCCGCCATGGCGCCTGGCTCGGTCATCGTCGACCTGGCCGCTGAACGGGGTGGCAACTGCGAAGCCACCGTGGCCGACCAGACCGTCGTCGTGTCTGGCGTCACCATTCACGGCCCGACAAATCTGGCCGCCACCGTGCCGTACCACGCCAGCCAGATGTATGCCCGCAACGTGACGACGCTCGTCACGCACCTCACGCGCGACGGCGCGCTGCACATCGATCCCACCGACGAGATCACGCGCGAGACGCTCGTGACCCAGGGCGGCGAGGTCGTTCACCCTCGGGTACGCGACATCCTGGGCCTTCCCGCGCCCGCGGCCGTGACCGGTTGACCCGCGCCATGTGGATTCTCCGCACCCAGCAGGGCCAGGAGCCGACCCTCACGTTCCGGCTGATGCCGGGCACCATCAAGACGCTCGGACGCGCCGTCCGCGCCGACTTCATCGTCGATGCCGCGATGGTGTCGCGCCTGCACTGCCGGTTGACGGCGTTGCCCACGGGACAACTCGAAGTGGAAGACCTGCAGAGCACCAACGGCACGTACGTCAATGGCCAGCGCGTCGCCAAGGCGACGCTGCTGCCCGGCGATACGCTGCGCGTGGGCCGCGTGGAGCTGGTGCTGGTGCACGCACCGCTGCAACAGGTGGACACGACCCTCGAAGTAGGAGGCTAGCCTCGTCGAGAGGCTCGGCGGCCCGTCCCTACACGAGGAAGGGATTGGTCAGTCTCTCCTGACCAATTGTCGTCGTCGGCCCGTGGCCAGGATGGACGATGCAGTGGTCGCCGAGCGGCAGCAGCACCTCACGAATCGACCGCAGCAGCGTCTGCCCGTCACCGCCCGGCAGATCCACACGTCCGACAGAACCGGCAAACAGCGTGTCGCCGACGAACAGGTCCGCGCCCGCCGTCCCCGTGCGCCCGACCTGCAGGCAGACCTGCCCGGGGCTGTGCCCGGGAACGTGATGCACCACCACGTCGTATTCACCGAACCGCCAGACGATGCCGGGGTCGAACCACGCGTCAATCGAGGGCTGCGGCGCGACCGGGTGGCCGAAGGCGATGCCCTGCTGCACGACACGCTCGTAGAGGAAGAGGTCGTCCCGATGGAGGACAATCGGCGCCTCAAAGGCCTGCTTCGCTTCGTTGCATCCCGATATGTGGTCGAGGTGGGAATGGGTCAGCAGGATGTACCGTACCCGAAGGGCGTGGGCGGCCACCGCCGACACGACCTGCGCCACCTCGTCGCCCGGGTCGATGACGACGGCGTCACGGGTGGATTCGCAGCCCAGCACGTAGGCATTCTTCTCGAACGGCGGGACGGCAAACGACTCGATGATCATGACGGCAACCCGTGCGGACGTGGATGCGGCAGCCTCGAGGCTGACCGGCCTGGTGCGCCGCACTCCGCTCATTGAAGCACACGGCCTCGGTGCCCTCGTCGGGCGCCGCGTGATGCTGAAGCTCGAGACGCTGCAGCACACCCGGTCGTTCAAGTACCGCGGCGCGCTGAACGCGGTGCTGAGCCTCGCCGAATCCGGTGCGCCGCTGCCGCCGCTGGTCACGGCGTCGGCCGGCAACCACGGCCTCGCGCTCGCCCCGGCCGCTTCCGCGGCTGGCACCACGCTGAAGGTCTTCGCGCCGCGTTCGGCCCCGCGCGCCAAACTCGACCGCATGACCCTGCCAGGCGTACAGGTGGACACGCACGCGCTCGACTACGACGCCGCCGAAGCCGCGGCCCTGGACGCGGCGGCGCATGGAGATGCCCACTACATATCGCCGTACAACGACGCCACGGTCGTCGCCGGCGCCGGCACCACCGCCCTCGAGATCCTCGAAGACCTCGCCGCACCAGGGGCCATCGTCGTCCCCACCGGCGGGGGCGGCCTGCTGGCGGGCATCGCACTCGCAGCCGGTCATCGCACGGCAGTGGTGGGGGTGGAGCCCGCGGTGAACGCGGCGTTCTCGTCGTCGCTGCGAGCCGGCGTCATCGCGCGCATCACGCCGGGACACTCGGTGGCAGACGCGCTGGTTGGCAATCTGGAGCCTGGCGCCATCACCTTCGACATCGTGCGGCGCCACGCCGCGGGCGTTCGGGTGGCAGACGAACGACACATCACCGCGGGTGTCGACTGCCTGCTGCGTCAGGAGCGTGTCGTGGCCGAAGGAGCCGGCGCCATCGGCGTCGGCGCGCTGCTTGCCGGCACGCTCGACGACCTTCCCGACCCGATCGTGATCGTCGTCAGCGGCGCGAACATCGACACCACGACGTTCCTCGCTGCACTCGCGGTGAAGGTCAGCGGGTGACGGGCACCTCGCCATAGCGCTCGGGCGCAAGGCGGTGCGCCAGCACTCCCGTCGCCCGCGAGGGCTGGATGGCCTGGACGAGCACGCCCTCCTCTCCATAGGGCAGGTATGCCTGGCAGTTGCCGTCAGGGTCGACGATGGTCGTGGCCGACTCCTGGAAGCGCAGGGCGTAGTTGACGCTGGCGAAGTAGATGGCGTTCTCGCGGCTGCGCATCAACATGGCCTGCTCGTAGTACGGCCCGCCGCGGCTGCCCCACTCGGTGAGCGTCGGCCCCGCGCGCTCGTACCCGGTGTGCTGTGGATGGAACACGACGGACGCGCCGCGGACCGCCGCCCAGCGCACGGTTTCCGGATACCGCCACCCTTCGTGGCAGATGGCGATGCCGAAGCGGAGGCCGCCGGCCTCGAACATCGACCGGCCCGTGCCGGGAACGTAGTGTGCGTCCTCGGACGGATCGAGCTGGTTCTTGGTCTGGCAGCCGAGCAGCAGCCCGTCGGCGTCGAAGACATACGCGGCAAGCTGCCGGCCCTCGTCGAGCAGGCGCTCACCGCAGAAGATCGTCGCGATGCGGCTGTCGCGTGCCGACTCCGCCACGGCCGCCATCACCCGTTCGTGTTCGACCAACCCGTAAGCGAGCACCTCGAAGTCCTGGCCGCGCAGGCCGGGCAGGTAGCCCTCCGGGAAGCAGACGATGGACGCACCACGCCGCGCGGCATCGGCCGACAGCATCCGCACCTTGTCCAGACCGTCATCGAGCGAACGCGCCACCGCGGGAGACGCGAGGGCGATGCACACCTCGTCAGCCGAATGCTCACACGTCACCGCTGTCGCCCTCCCTTGGGGTTTGCGCGTCCCGAGACCGTCCACAAGCTGCAGTACACTCGCGGACATGCTGCATCCCCAACGATACTTCGATCCGGATCCGGACACGCGGCGCGTCGCCACGGCCCTCTACGAACGCGTGGCCGACCTTCCGCTCGTGTGCCCGCACGGTCATGTGGATCCAGCGCTGCTCGCGCGCAACGAGCGGTTCCCCGACCCGGCAGCCCTGCTCGTCATCCCCGACCATTACGTGACGCGGATGTTGTATTCGCAGGGGGTCCCGCTCGAGCGGATGGGCATTCCGGCGCTCGACGGGTCTGCGGTTGAAAGTGATCCGCGCAAGATCTGGCAGCTGTTTGCCGAGCACTTCCATCTGTTTCGCGGCACCCCGTCGGGCGGGTGGATCACGCACGAACTGCACGACGTCTTCGGCGTCACCGACCCCCTGGACGGCGCGCGCGCCCAGGCGATCTACGACCAGATCGAGGCGCAACTCGCCACCCCGGCGTTCCTGCCACGTGCGCTCTTCGAGCGCTTCAACATCGAGGTGCTCTGCACGACCGACGCCGCCGGCGACTCACTCGCCGACCACCAGGCGCTGCGTGACAGCGGATGGACCGGCCAGGTGAGGCCGACCTTCCGTCCTGACATGGCCGTGACGCTCACTCACCCCTCATGGCGGCAGGAGATCGAGCGGATTGCGTCTGCCAGCGGCATTGACATCGTGGATTACCGGTCGTTCGTCGCCGCGCTCGAATCGCGCCGGGCGTTCTTCAAGCAGATGGGCGCCACCGCCACCGACCACGCGGTGGTCGTGCCCTACACCGAACGCCTGACCGACGCGGAGGCGGCGTCCATCTTCGAGCGAGCCCTGCGCGGCCAGCTCCAGCCTGGCGATGCCGACCGCTTCACGGCGCACATGCTGATGGAGATGGCGCGAATGAGCGTCGACGATGGTCTCGTGATGCAACTGCATCCGGGCAGCTTCCGGAACCACAACCGGGCGGTGTTCGAGCGGTTCGGGCCCGACCGCGGCGGTGACATCCCCGTGGCCACCGAATACACGCGCAACCTGCACGCGCTGCTCAACGCGTACGGAAACCTCCCCGGGTTCACGCTCGTGCTGTTCACGCTCGACGAGACGGCCTACACGCGCGAGCTGGCGCCGCTCGCGGGACACTACCCGGCCGTCAAGCTGGGGCCGCCCTGGTGGTTTCATGACAGCGTCGAGGGGATGTTGCGCTTCAGGCACCAGGCCACGGAGACGGCCGGCTTCTACAACACGGTGGGCTTCAACGACGACACCCGCGCCTTTCCGTCCATCCCGGCACGCCACGACGTGGCCAGACGCGTGGATGCGACGTTCCTCTCGCGCCTCGTCACCCGTCACGTGCTCGACGAGGCCGAGGCACACGAACTCGTCGTGGACCTGAGCTACAACCTGGTGAAGCGCGCGTACCACCTGTGAGGCCGCACCGGCGGCAGACGACGGCACCTCCCGGGCGATGACCACGATGGGGGGGACGCCGCGTCGGGTATGCTAGCTCGAGTGCGCAAAGACCCCGGTCTATCCAGCGTTTTCAGCCTGATCGTCCCCGGCGTGGGACAGATCTACAACGGCGACTTCCTGCGCGCCATCTTCTGGCTGATCGTGACCCCGGGGTTCTGGATTGGAACAGGCGGCGCCTTCGGCTGGGTGTGCCACATCCTGTCGGCGGTGACGGCCTACCACCGGGCCCGGGCGTACAACCGACGCCTGCCCCACGACATGGCGACGCGATGACGGGCCGCGCGTGGCTGCTCACGTGCCTGTCCGCCGTCGTGCTGGCGGCGGCGTGCACCAGGATGCCCGACGTCGAGGATTCGGACACGATGTTGACCGTGCAGGACGTGCACTCGTACGCGCGTGCGGCCGAGGCGCGTGTGACCCACGTGGCCCTCGACCTCGCGGTGGACTTCGACCGACGGACGCTGACGGGCACCGCGGCCCTCGAGATTGCCCGTGCCGACAACGCGACGTCAGTCGTGCTTGACGCCCATGGCCTGGAGATACGCGGCGTGGCCGACGACACCGGCGCACCCCTGCAATTCGCCCTGGGGGACACCGACGCGCTGCTCGGCCAGCCTTTGACCATCACCCTCGGCCCCTCGACGCGCAGGGTGACCGTGTCGTATGCGACGAGGCCCGATGCGGCCGCGCTGCAGTGGCTGACGCCGGAGCAGACGGCTGGCAAGCGCCACCCCTACCTGTACTCGCAGGGCCAGGCGATTCTCACGCGCACCTGGATTCCGACCCAGGACAGCCCCGCCATCCGCCAGACGTTCGACGCGCGCATCACCGTGCCCGCCCCGCTCGTGGCAATCATGGCGGCCGAGACGACGACGCCTGAACGCGTGCCAGCGGAGACGGGCATGCGTACGTTCTCGTTCCGCATGCGTGATCCGGTCCCGCCATATCTGATGGCCCTGGCCGTCGGCGACATCGCGTTTCGCCCAACCGGCCCCCGCACGGGGGTGTATGCCGAGCCGTCGGTGGTGGACGGCGCGGCGCGCGAGTTCGAGGATCTCGAGGCGATGATGGCAGCGGCCGAGACCATCGGCGGGCCCTATCGCTGGGGACGCTACGACGTGCTGGTGCTGCCGCCCTCGTTTCCGTACGGGGGCATGGAGAACCCTCGGGTCACCTTCGCCACGCCGACCATCCTGACGGGCGACAAGTCGCTCGTCTCGCTCATTGCCCACGAGCTGGCGCATTCCTGGTCGGGCAATCTCGTCACCAACGCCACGTGGGGCGATTTCTGGCTGAACGAGGGCTTCACCTCGTACTTCGAGAACCGCATCATGGAGGCGCTCTACGGCCCCGCGCGTGCCGCGATGCTGGCGCGTCTGGCACACGACGGTCTCATGCGCGAGCTCGAAGCCATGCCGCCGGCCGACACGGTGCTGGCGCAGGATCTGGCGGGCCGCAACCCCGACGACAGCGTCAACGCCATCGCGTACGACAAGGGCGCGGCGCTGCTGTTCACAATCGAGCGCGCCGTCGGGAGGGAACGGTTCGACCCGTACATCCGGGGGTACTTCAACCGTCACGCCTTCAAGCCGATGACGACCGCGCTGTTCCTGCAGGACCTGCGCGAGCACCTGCTGCAGGGGGACGAGGCGCTCGAGTCGTCGCTGCAGTTGCAGGCCTGGCTGCACGAGCCCGGCCTCCCCTCCAACGCACACGTACCCCAGTCGGCCGCCTTCGAGCGCGTCGAGGCCCAGGCCGAGGCGTTCACGGGGCGTGCGACCGCCGCGAGCCTCGAGGTGAGCGGATGGACCCCGCAGGAGTGGCAGCACTTCCTCGAGACGCTGCGACCGGCGCCGCTGACGGCCGCGCAGGTTCGCGACCTCGACGCGACGTTCAGCCTCACACAGTCGGGCAACAGCGAGGTGCTCTTCGCGTGGCTGCGCATCGCCATTGCGCACCGCTACGCGCCGGCGATGCCGGCCCTCGAGCGGTTCCTCGTCGGTCAGGGCCGCCGCAAGTTCCTGCGGCCGCTCTACGAAGACCTGATGGCCACCGAGTGGGGACTGGCCGAGGCACGCCGCATCTACGCACGCGCGCGCCCCGGTTATCACGCAGTCTCGACGGCCACGCTGGATGCGATCGTGAAGGACGCCTCGTAGGACCCCGCCACGCAGGCTCCGGTCCTCAGCCCCCGCGCAGCCCTTCTTCGAATTCCACGGTCAGCGGGGCGTGGTCGCTGGTGCCGAACTCGCGTCGGCATTCCGCTGTCGCGGCGCTGCGTGACAGCGACTCGCTGGCCAGCACGTAGTCGATGCGCCAGCCGATGTTGCGCTGCCGCAGGTTGCGCCAGGGCGCCCACCACGTGAAGAGATCGTCGGCCTCGGGGTGCAAGGCGCGCTGCACGTCCACCATCCCGAAGCCGAGCACGCGCTCGAAGCGCTCGCGCTCGTCAGGGCGCTGGCCCACGGCGTTCGCCTTGCGTTCCTTCGGATGCAGGTCCTTGTCGGTGCGCGCCACGTTCAGGTCGCCGCAGACGACGAGCGAGCGGCCTTCGCGCTGGGCCTCGGCGACGTAGTTGCCGAGTTCGTCGAGGAAGTGGAGCTTGGCCGCGTAGTCCTTGCCGCCGTTGGGCACGTAGACGCTCAGCACTTCGAGACCGTCCACGAGCACACTGGCCACCCGGTGTTCGAGGTCGAACGGCGGATGCTCCATGCAGATGGACTCGTCGGCCAGTTCGCGTCGGACGAGCACCGCCACACCCGAGTACCCCCCCGCACCGTGCCAGCACGACCAGTAGTCGTCGCGGCCGGCGATGTTCAGCGGCACCTGGTCGGGATTGGCCTTCACTTCCTGCAGGCAGAGCACGTCGGGCCGCTCCACATCGAGCCACTCCTCGACCTGCGGCGCGCGAGCCCGGATGCCGTTGACGTTCCACGTGGTGATCTTCACGACATACAGGCTACAGGACTCCTGTATTCTTCAGGTTCCAGGAGGTGCTCCCATGCCCGTCTCCCGTCGTCGTCTGCTGTCTGCCGCCGTGTCTGCGGGTGTCGTGCATGCCGCCTTCCCCGGGTGGATGAGCGCCAGAGGACGTGAGGCGGCCCAGGCGGCAGGGAGCACCCGAGCGCACGCGTCAGACGTTCTTCCGACGCTGCTGCTCGACAGCAACGAGAACCCCACGGGTGCGTGTCCAGCGGCTGTCAAGGCGATGGCCGGGCTCGTGAAGAAGGCCTCGCTCTATCCGTATCGCGACACCCGGCTGCTCAGTGACGACATCGCCGCGCGCCACGACACGCGCAGCGACCATGTGGTCACCGGATGTGGGTCCACCGAGATCCTCGTCAACGCCGTGCGGGCGTTCACGTCGCCTACCGCGGGACTCGTGACCGTCGTGCCCACGTTCGAGACCCCGGCACGTGTCGCCTCGACGCTTGGCCACCCCGTCGTCGAGCGCCCGCTCACGAAGACGCTCGCCATCGACCTCGACGACCTCGCGAGGTATGTGCCTGGCGCGGGCCTCGTGTTCCTGTGCAACCCGAACAACCCCACGGGCACGGCGCTGTCACTCGAGGCCGTCACGGCATTCGTCCGGGAGACACACAAGCGTTCACCAGACACGGTCGTCCTGCTCGACGAGGCCTACATCGAATATGCGGACGGCCAGGGCGTGGCGTCGGCCGAGGCCCTGGCGTTGACCATGCCGAACGTGATTGTCAGCCGCACGTTCTCGAAGGCCTTCGGCATGGCGGGACTGCGGGTGGGCTATGCGCTGGGGCATCCCGATACGCTCGAGCGAATGGGGCCGCACGGGATGCCAATGAGCGTCAACATGTTCGGCCTGCACGCGGCGAGGTCCGCGCTGGCCGACACGACGTTCGAGGCGCGTGAGCGTGCACGCAATGCGGAGGTTCGCCGGTTCGTCACCGAGCGGTTCACCGCGGCGGGCTGCCGGGTCGCGCCATCGCACACCAACTTCGTGATGGTCGATCTCGGCCGCGATGCCGCGTCGTTCAGGTCGGCCTGTACCAGCGGCCGCGTGCAGGTGGGCCGCCGTTTTGCCCCGCTCGACTCTCATGTGCGGATCTCGCTCGGCACGATGGACGAGATGCGTCAGGCGTGGTCAGTCTTCGAGCCGCTGCTTGGCTGATATGCGGATGACGAGTCTCCAGGCGGTCGCGGCCGTCCTGGCGTGCCTCGTCAGCGTCTGGGACCTCGCTGCCCAGCCCGTCCCGGACAACACGCGCGCCGAAACGCTACGGCGGTACGCGGCGCCTGAGGCGAGGCAGGCCGTGGCCGTGGATGCCACCCACTTCTACGCCATCGGCAACAGGGAGATCGGCAAGTACGACCGGGGGACGGGAGCACGCGTGGCGCACTGGCGCGACGTGGATGGCGGGCCGTTCGTCCACCTGAACAGCGGCATCGTGATCGACGGCCGCCTGTACGCCGCCCACTCGAACTATCCCGGCGTGCCGATGGTCAGCTCCATCGAGGTGTTCGACACCGCCACGATGACACCCGTCGAGAGCGTGCCGCTGCCCGGGGCGCCCGGGTCGGCCACGTGGGTGGATCGCTTCGAGGGGGCATGGTGGGTGGCGTTCGCGCACTACGCCGGACGAGGCGGAGAGCCTGGTCGCGGGCCCGAACATTCGGTGCTCGTGAGGTACGACGACGAGTGGCGGCACACCGGCACGTGGGCCTTCCCCCCAGACCTCATCGCCCGGTGGGACGGGATGAGCACCTCGGGCGGGTTCTGGTCGGAATCCGACGGCAGGCTCTACACCTCACCTCATCACGCTCCCGAACTGCACGTGCTCGAACGGTCGGGCGACAGACGTCTCGTGCTGGCGGCCACCATCGCCATCGAGAGCGAAGGACAGGGAATCGCGTCCGACCCGACAGATCCGGCGCTCGTCTGGTCGATTCAGCGACGGACGGGAGAGGTGCTGGTGTCGAGGCTCGTGGCTCGTTCAGCGCAGGCGCGGCGTAGAGGCCCGTGAAGGAACGGGCCCCGCAAGCCGCGGCAACAGCGCCAACGCGCGCTCGAGGATGCGTGCGCTCACATCGGGATCGGCATCGAGCGACCACTCTCCTGGCACGAAGCTGCCACCGAGGACTGTGGACGTGGGACGCGGAAACACGTACGTGCCAGAGGCTTCGTCGAGCAGCATGACGTCGATCGCGGGGTCGGGCTCGAGGTGCACGAGTTGACCTTTGATGGGCTGCAGCGACTCGTCGCCGAACAGCGCCCGCGCGCCGAGCCCCGTGCAGTTGACGATGACGTCTTCGTCGAGGGCGGACACCTCGTCGAGTGTGGCGAACGTCTGCTGGCGCACCTCGCCCCCAGCCCGTCGCACGTCGTCGAGCAGCGCGGGGAGATAGATGGTGGGGTCGATGAGCAGGCCCGTGTCGTCGCGCCAGCCGCTGTCGGCGGCAATGCCCGCGCGTCGCGGGTCGTCGGGCTCACCGCGAAAGGCGCCCGTGGCCGACATCTCCCACCCCAGCGTGTCGACACCCACGACCCAGAGCGGCAGGTCGCGCAACCCGTAGCGGGTGCGGTCGAGCGCGTCGAACCGGGCACGGGAGCGGGCGCAGACGTCGGTAAGCGTCGCGGCCATCGCCTCGGTGCAGTGTTCCGGGTCGAGCAACGCAAACGGCGCCCATAACGCTCCGGCCACCACCGAAGTGGTCTGCGGCGGCAGGTCGCGCGTGTACACCGTCACCGCCACCCCTGCCTCCTGAAGCACCCGCGCGGTGGACAAACCCACGACACCTGCCCCCAGCACGGCCGCCCGCTTCGCACCCGTGCCGAGCACGAGCGCGGCGGCGTCCTCTGCGGTGCCCCACGAGATGGTGACGCCTGAGCCGCCGTGGCCGTAGTTGTGAACGACGGGACGGCCATCGTGCAGGCGCTCGAGTTCCACACGGTAGCCGCCCGCACGATAGGGCCGCAGCCCCGTGGTCGTCTGCACGATCGGCACGTCGTCTGTCACTGGACCGCCCGTCGCGTGATCGCCACCAACTCGGCGCCACCCATCGCAGTCTTGCCGACCGTCATGCCCACCACCTGGAACCCACGTCCGCCGGCCTCGGCCAACTCCTTCTGCAGGGTGGACGTCTTGCTGGTCGCCACGAGCAGATACTCGTGGCGCGGTTCACCTTCAGCTTTCGGCCGACGCTCGGCAATCACGACAACCTCGCTGCCCCCGAACAAGGTCTCGAAAACGGTCTGCCCGGCATATTCGTAGCCCTGCGCAGCCGCCTCCGAGAGTTCCTTCTGCATCGTGCTGGTGCGGTTGGTGGCAAACACCCGGTACTGCCTGGCATCGTCGGCCACCCCTTTCTGCATGACGACCACGCCCTGCGACCCGCCGAACGCCGTCTCACCACCCATGACGGCGGCAAACACGTAGCCGGACCCCGCCGCTTCGTTCATCTCCTTCTCGAGCGTCGACGTCTTGCTCGTCGCCAGCACCATGTACTCCACGGGCTCCTGCGCCGAAGCGACCCCGGCTCCCCACAGCGCCACCACGCAACACAACCCGGCCCGTACGACGAAACTCTTCTTGAGCATCCCTGTCTCCCGATCCCCGATCCACGATCCCCGATCCGCGATCCGCGATCCGCGATCCCCGATCCGCGATCGGCGATCCGCGAGCCGCGATCCGCGATCCGCGATCCGCGATCATTGTCCCTCACCGCGGCTGATGTAGCCTTGAAGGCGTCCCGCCCGCTTCAATCGGCGGCGCGCCGCCCGTCCGCAGTGCCGAGCGACGTGACGCAGAACAGGGCGCCGAAGTTCAATCTCCGCTGACCGGATGGTGTCGATGAAGAAGATTGCCGCACTCGTGCCCACGGCCTGGCTGCTCGCGGTCGTCCTGGCGGTTGCGCAGGGACTGCCAGAGGCCTCACCCGCGTCGCAAGGCATGTCGCCCGAGCGCCTGCAGCAGCTCACCGAAGCGATGAGAAGCGCCGCGGAGGACGGCAAGGTGTCGGGCACGGTGACCCTCGTGGCACGCAACGGCCGCGTGGTGCACCACGACGCATCGGGCCTTCGCGATGTCGAGTCAGGCCAGGCGATGACCACCGACACCATCTTCCGCATCGCGTCGATGTCGAAGGCCGTCACCAGCGTGGCCGTGATGATGCTGGCCGAAGAGGGACGGCTGCTGCTCGATGACCCCGTGGCGCGTTTCATCCCCTCGTTCACGAAGACGACGGTCGTCGTCCGCCCGCCGGAAGGCAGCCCCGCCAGTGCGCCGAGCGGTGTGGCCCCCGCGCTGCGGCCCATCACGATTCGGCACCTGCTCACCCACACGGCAGGTGTCTCGTATGGCGCCGGCAACCCGATGGAGGCCGACTACCGCGAGGCGGAGGTCATCGGCTGGTACTTCGCCAACAAGAAGGAGCCCATCGCGACCACCATCGATCGCCTCGCCACGCTGCCCTTCGACCATCAGCCCGGCGACCGGTACATCTACGGGTTCAGCACCGACATTCTCGGCGTGGTGGTCGAGAAGGCCAGCGGTCAGACACTCGACGAGTTCTTCAGGTCGCGCATCTTCGGGCCGCTGAAGATGAGCGACACGAGCTTCTACCTCCCTCGAGAGAAGCGCGATCGGCTCGCCACGGTGTACTCGCTGCCGTCACTCGACGGGCGCATCGTGCGTGCCGGCGACCCGATGACCGGGCAGGGCGACTACGTCGAAGGTCCACGCCAGTCGTTCTCCGGAGGCGCAGGGCTGCTCTCGACGACCTCCGACTACGCGCGATTCCTGCAGATGCTCCTCAACGGGGGCGAACTCGACGGCGTGCGGCTGCTCAGCCCCAAGACGGTCGAGCTGATGACGTCCAATCACGTGGGCGATCTCTACCAGAACGGCCGCTTCGGCTTCGGCCTCGGCTTCGAGATCACCGAACACGTCGGACGCTCGGGACGTCACGGCTCGGTCGGCGAGTACGGATGGGGCGGGGCGTACTTCACCAAGTACTGGGTGGACCCGCAGGAAGACCTCGTCGTGGTGTTCATGACCCAGTTGCTTCCGGCCTCCGGCCTCGACCTGCAGAGCAAGCTCCGGACGCTGGTGTATTCCGCAGTGGTCGAGAGTCACGAGCCGGCATCGACGATGTCGGCGGGCCGCTGATGCACACCGGCGCGCGCCTCGCTCAACGCCTGCTCGTCATTGTCTCGTTGCTGTCGGCCTCGGCGGCTGGGACGCAGGCCCAGGAGACGGCTCCTCCGCAGGACGTGAAGGACACCGCGCCAGCGACGCCACCTCCTGCGCCGGTGGTCGTCGTCAGCCAGCCGGGTGCTTCAAGCGGCGGTCTCGACGACATCGCCGGCCGTGTGCAGCACTGGTTCGACCCCGACCGCAACGGCTTCTATCCCTGGGTCGGCAGCATCATGCCAGGAGGATGGCTCGCCGGCGGCGGCGGTTATCGCCACGAACTCGTCCGCGGCATCAAGGTGGACGCGCTGGCGGGCATCTCGCTGCGCAACTACAAGCTGCTCGATGCCGGCCTCACCGTGCCGGTCACGTCGGACGACCGCGTGCTCGTCGAGGTACGTACGCGTCTCATGGACGCCCCTCGCGTGCACTTCTACGGCCTCGGCAACGTGTCGTCGCACGACGTCGCGACGCGGTTCGACTACGAACCGAAGCGCATCGACGCCAGGCTCCGGCTGAGGCCCACGTCGCAGGCCGAGATCGGCGCCAGCGTCGGCCTGCTGCACGTCGGCACGGGCCTCGGCAGCGTGGGTCCGCCCATCACCGACGTCTTCACGCCCGCCGAGGTCCCCGGCCTGCTGCAGTCGGCCAGCTACCGCACCATGGCCCTGTATGCGCAGGCAGACCGGCGTGACACGCGCGTCTTCACCCGGGCAGGCGGATGGTACCGTGCCGACTGGCAGCTGTTTGCCGACGGCGACACCAGGGCATTCGGGCACCAGCGGGTGGATCTGGACGTCCGACAGTTCTTTCCCATCGTCGACGAGCGACATGCCGTGCTCGCGCGCGGGGTGTTCACGGGCACGCGGGCGAGCGGCACCGACCTGGTGCCGCACTTCATGATGCCCACGCTGGGCGACGGCGAGAACCTCCGGGGGTTCGCCAACCAGCGCTTCACCGACAGGCATCGGCTCCTGCTGCAGGGCGAGTACCGGTACCGCATCAACGACCGGCTGCACGCGGCCGGGTTCGTGGACCTGGGACGCGTCGCACCGCGGCTTGGCGATCTCTCGTTTGCCGACCTTCACCCGGGGTATGGCGTGGGCCTTCGCATGCAGACTGCCGAAGGCCTGTCCATCCGCACCGACATCGCCCGCAGTTCAGAGCAGTGGTCGATCATCGTCTCGAGCGTCATCTTCTGATCCGCTCGACCTAGCGCGCCTCGGCGCTCACCTGCTCGCCGTCGATGAACACCCCCACGACGTGGGTAGTGAACTCGAACGGGTCGCCGTCGAACAGGACGAGGTCCGCGTCCTTGCCGGCCTCGAGCGATCCCACCCGCGCGTCAACGCCGAGCAATCGGGCCGCGTCGATGGTGATGGTGGCGAGGGCCTGCTCGAACGTCAGGCCACGTGCCGCGGCCATGCCCGCCTCGAACAGCACCACACGCGACTTCGGCACGTAGCCTTCGAAGCCGCTCTGCAGTGCCACCGGGATGTCGGCCTTGCGCAGGATCGCTGCGGCCTCCTGTGTCAGGTTCTCCGTCTCGCCGCCGGCCCTGAACATCGTCGGGTGGATGATGACCGGTACGCCCGCCGCCTTGATTTCTGCAACCAGCAGGTGCGCCTCGGCTGCGCCGTCGAGGACGATGTCGATGTCGAACTCGCTGGCCACGCGGAGTGCGGCGAGGATGTCGGTGGCACGGTGGGCGGTGACGAGCAGCGGCATGTCCTTCCGGATCACCCTGGCCAGCGCCTCCTGGCGGAGGTCGCGCGCCGGCCGCTTGTCTTCGGGGCCGTCCATCTTCGACGCGTAATCACGTGCCTTCATGAGTTCGGCGCGCAGCATCGCGATCGCCTTCGAGCGTGTACCGGGCGGCTTGCCCTGGCTGCCGAGCGCTCCTTCGCCAAGCGTGGCGGCCACCATGGCTTCCGGCACCAGCACCGCCGATGTCCGCAGCGGATGCACCGGCTTCACGACCATCGTCTGGCCAGAGATCAGCGCGCCCGGGCCGTGGCCCGTGTGCATGGTGGTGACGCCGAGCTCGCGCAGCCACTCGACCAGCCGGTCTTCGGGGTTGTATGCGTCCAGCGCCCGGAGTTCAGGCTGCATGGGCGCCGACGACTCGAGCTGGTCCTGGTCGTGAGGCTGGTTGAGGTATCCCGACACGCCAACGACTGTGTGGGCGTCCACGAGCCCTGGCGTCACCACGCGGGCGCGTACCTCGCGATAACCACTGGGCACGGAGACGGACGCCGCCGGACCCACGCGCTCGATCTTGCCGTCGCGGATGAGGACGACGCCGTTCTCGATCGCCGCGCCGGCCATCGTGTGCACGGTGTCTGCACGGACGGCCACCTGTGCGAATGCGGGAGTGGTCACGGCCGTGACGGCGCTCAGCGCGCCTGCTGTCAGCCAGCGGTGCATGCTCATCGGCCTTCCTCCCCGTGCACGTGCAATGCCTCGTCGCGCGATGCGCCCTGCCCGCCGACGGCCACGAGACGGTCGGCCGGCACAGACAAATCGAACACCTTGCGGCCCTCCACCCACGTCTGCTCGACCTGCGTGTAGACGCTGAGCGGGTCGCCGGACAGCACGAGGAAGTCGGCCTGCTTACCCGGCTCGAGCGAGCCAATCTGCGCGTCGAGTTTCATCATGCGGGCCCCGGCCATCGTGAGGGCATAGAGCGTGTGTTCGCGTGCCATCCCCGCCCGGACGGCCAGACCAGCGGACCGCAGGAAGAACCGGGAGTCGGTGACGTAGTCGTCGGTGTGGAACCCCGTGAGCACGCCCGCCTCCTGCAGCACGCCCGCCGTGGTCAGCGACATGTCCACGGCTTCGAGCTTGCCGCCGGGAGCGTCGATGACGATGACCGACGCAGGCGCGCCGGCCTCGGCAATTTCCCTGGCGACCTTCCATCCCTCCGAGACGTGCTGCAGCACTGGCGTGAAGCCGAACTCCTTGCCCAGCCGCAGCGCGGTGAGGATGTCGTCATGACGATGCGTGTGGAAGTGGACGGTGCGCGTGCCGTCGAGCACCTCCGCCAGCACCTCCATGCCGAGATCACGTGGCGGACGTTTGCTCTCGTCGTCGCCTGCCTGTTCCAGCTTCTGCCTGTACGCCTGGGCCTTCACGAACAGGTCGCGAGCCATGGACGCCGAGCGCGCCCGTGTGCTCGGAAACGCGCCCCCCTGCGGCCGCAGGGGGTTGGTCCCGTTGGCCATCTTGAGGCCGCCGGCGATGCGGCCGTTCTCGAGTTCGATGAGCAGCCCGTCGATGGTGTGCGCGCCGCGCAGCTTCAGGTACAGCGTCTGCCCGCTCATGAGGTGCCCTGAGCCGGGCATCACGTTCACCGTGGTGATGCCCCCGGCCACGGCCCGTCTGAGCCCGGAGTGGCGCGCGTCGAACGAGTCGAGCAGGCGGACGTCGGGATGCAGGGCGGCTGAGGCATCGCCGCCCGAACCTCCGCCGATGTGGCTGTGGGTATCGACCAGGCCCGGCATGATCGTCTTGCCGGCGACATCGACGCGCACCGCATCGGCAGGCACGGACACACCGGCGCCGGCAGCGACGATGCGGCCGTTGTGAACGACGAGCGTGCCGCTGGCGACTTCGGGCCCGGAGATCGGGATGAGGCGCGCGTTCACGAAGGCGTGCGGGCGCTCCTGTGCCGCGCTGCCGGATGCCGCGCCGAGCAGCGCCGCACACGCCAACGCCAGCGGCACGGACGTGCGCCACGCAGGAAACAGTGAGAGAAGGTGGGTGGACATGGGCAGGTAGTGTCGCACGACCACCTGCCCCGACCGTCAGGGAGGCGTGGATCGGCGGTCCCGGTGGGCCGCCGCATGCCCGGCGATCCTGGCATCCAGCGCCCCGAGATCCAGCAGTTCCGACAAGCCGTCCTCGAAGGCCACGGCCAGCCGCTGCCCGTCGTCGATGACCCTGATGCCTTCGCCCCCGGCCGTGTGCTGCCGCAGCAGCGCCAATTCCGCGCCGGTCTGCACGTCCCACACTCTGATCGAGCCGTCCCGACCCGCTGAGCACACGACGTCCGAAGTGAGAAAGTCGAGGTCGGTGACGAGGCGCGCATGCCCCGTGAGGGTGGACAGACGCTCGCCCGATGCGACCGACCACACGTCGATGACTCCGGACCATGTGCCGACGGCCAGACGCCCCGCCGCTTCGTGGTAACTCAGGGCAAAGGGAGCGGCCGAGGCCTCGTAGGTCGCGAGCGGCCTTCCATCTGCCGCGTCGCGGACGACGACGCGACCGTTGCGGTAGGCGGTGAAGAGGCGTTGGCCCTGAGCGTCGAAGCGCAGCGCGAGCAGGTCGGCGCCCTCACCGTTCATGCGGTAGCGTAGGCGGCCGGCGCTGACGTCCACGACGGTCAATCTGCCGCCCGTCTCACCTGCGGCGGCCAGCGAGCCGTCGCGTGTCAGCGCCACCGCCAGCGCCTCGCCCTCGTCGAACGTCGTCTGCGGCACGGGGCGGTCGGTGTCGAGTTGCCAGAGGCGAAGCATGGGAGTGCCACCGCCAGTGGCCATCACCCCGAAGGCACCGTCGACGGCCACCTGGTTGAGCCTTGCTCCGTGGGAGACACGAGTTGGCGCGTCGCCGGGCCTGAGCAGGGTGACGAGCCCGTCACTTCGTCCGAACACCGCATGCAGGGCCGCGCTGTCGGTGTCGACCGACACGGTGCGTGGCTCCGTCGGGATGGACGGCGTGAGGGCCAGCGTGGGCTCGAGATCCCACAGACGGATGCCGCCGGTGGCCGACGCAAGGGCCAGGCGCTGGCCACTCGTCGTGAAGCGGGCGTCGTACCAGCCCTCCGACGTGCCGATGTCGTCGCGCAGCAGCCGGCCGCTCTCGACATCCCACACGTCCACTCGCCACCACCCGGCCGAGGCGATTCGGCGCGAGTCGGCGCTGAAGGCGACGCTGCGGCTGGTGCCGTTGCCGCTCGACAGCGTGTGAACGACGGTACCCGTGGCGGCATCCCAGACACGCACGGTGCGGTCAGTGCCACCGCTTGCGAGCCATCTGCCGTCGGGCGACCACCCCAGGCGCGACACTTCCGCGTCGTGGGCGGCGTGCTGCCAGACGACGGCTCCCGACGCCATCTCGATCCGCGTGACCCGGCCATCGTCGGTGCCGACGACGACTGATCGGCCATCGGGTGACCCTGCCAGGCCCTGGGGCGCCACGGCACCGAACACGTGCAACTGGCGGGCGTTGCCGCCGAGGAGCGATGCCGTCCACAGCTGGCCAGATGACCTGCCGTCGTTGTCGCCCGAGGTGGTGACCAGCAGTTCGCCCGTGACGGCCAGATCGGCCAGCTCGAGTCGTGCGGCCGGCAGCCGCCAGTCGGCACGGACGTCGCCGCTGGCCATGTCACGAACGACGACGTGTCCATCGCGGCCGGCCGACCACACGAGATGTCCCTGGTGCGCGAAACCCACCGACGCCACCTCGGTACCAGGATGGTCGTCCCACGTGTGGAGGGGCTGCCCGTTTCGTGTCTGCAGCACCTGGACGCGCCCGTCACGCCCGCCAGACGCCGCGAGTCTGTCGTCTGGGCTGAGTCGAACCGTCTGCGCCTCACGCGAGTGGGCACGCGTCTCCCACACCGAGGCGTAGCGGGCGTAGAGTTCACGCAGCGCCCACCGCGTGGGCACGTCGTCTGGCGCTGCCAGCGCCTGCTGCCACAAGAGCGCTTCGGCCACCGGCAGGTTGCTCATGCGCCCGAGAAGGCGTCCACGCTCGACGTCGGCCCTCGACAACTGCGCGGCCAGCGCCTGGGCTGTCTCCCGCGCTTCACGGCGTTGCACCGCGGCGTAGCCGGCCAGCCACGCGAGGACGACCACCCCGACGGCGGCGGTGGTCGCGACCACCCTCGACCGCCACAGGCGCACCCGCAGCGTGCGCCAGGCCGAATCGCGATCGGCCGCAATCGGCACGCCCGATGCCGCGCGCCGAAGGTCGTCGCTCAGGGCGGCTGCCGACTCGTACCGTCGCTCGCGCAGGCGGGCCATCGCGCACGACACGATGGTTGCCACATCCTGGGGCAAGTCGTCACGCATGTCCGACAGCCTGGTGGTTGCGCCGTTGCAGATGGCGCGCACGGCCTCGGTGAGGTTCATCTCCGAGAAGTCGAACGGCAGCCGACCCGTGAGCACGTGAAAGGCAAGCACGCCCAGCGCGTACACGTCGGTGCGAATGTCGATGTCGGCCGGGTCGCCCGCCACCTGCTCGGGGCTCATGTACGGGAGGGTGCCCACCATCTGACCCACCTGCGTCTCCGTGGTGGAGTACCCGGCAGCACCCACGATGCGCGCCACGCCGAAGTCGAGCACCTTCGGCTGACCGTCTGCGGTGACGAGCACGTTGCCGGGCTTGATGTCGCGATGAATCACGCCGCGCTGATGGGCGTGGTGCACCGCATCGCAGATGAGCGCGAGCAGTTCGAGCGACGCGTCGAGGCTGAGGCCGTGCCGCATCGCGTAGTCGGTGGCCGGCACACCTTCGACCAGTTCCATCGCGATGTACGCGGGGGCCTCGTCGTGCGGCCCCTGCGAGGCGTAGACGCGTGCGATGCCCGGGTGGTCGAGGCGCGCGAGGACCTCAGCCTCGAGTTCGAAGCGGCGCTGGGCGGCCGGGCCCAGGCTGCGGCGCAGCACCTTCAGCGCGACGTCACGAGCGGGCGTCGCCTGCCGGGCAATGTAGGCGACACCTGACGAGCCGGCCCCCAGCACCTCGCGGATGGTGAACGCGCCGAGGCGCGTCCCCGGTGGGAGCAACCGATCGGGCGGCGCCGCGGCCAGCACCGGCACCTCGTCGGGCGCTTCCATCTGATCGACGAGCGCCTGCACGTCCGCCAGCAGCGCGGTATCGTCGCCGCACCGACGCGCCAGCCAGGCCAGCCGGTCTGCCGGGGGCACTTCCCCCATCTCGAGCAGGATCCGTGCGGCCGGCCCGAACGTCGCAGACGACATGTCGTTCAGCGGGTGACGTCGCGCCAGCGGCGCTCGAGCACCACGATGGTCACGATGGAGGTGCCGACAATCACGAGGGGCATGACGACGAAGCGGTGTTCGGGAGACAGCGGCAGCGACACGTGTGGTCGATCATGACCACGGGTAGAGCGGAGCTGTCAGTCGACATCGGCGGCTGCGCCATCACCTTCGATCAGGGCGGATGCGATGTGGTCGCCCTCGGCCTCGAGCGTGCCGGTGAAGACGGGCTGGCCGGCGCGCCTGTACCAGTAGCGGGCGTTGTCGGCGTCG
The DNA here is from genome assembly GCA_023418055.1 of Acidobacteriota bacterium. Taxonomy (GTDB): domain Bacteria; phylum Acidobacteriota; class Vicinamibacteria; order Vicinamibacterales; family Vicinamibacteraceae; genus JAEZDP01. The sequence continues at coordinate 1,288 of JAEZDP010000255.1, read as the reverse complement.
CCCTCCTTGCGATGGAGATACGCGTGCACCCACGCGGCGTCACGCGTCTCGAGATCCTGGACGAGACGATGTGCGGCCTCCCAGTCGCCCCGAAAGTCGTGCCACAGCGCACGCGCTTCGGTAGACAGGGACGCCGGCGGTGTGGCGTCGGCCAGCGAGGCCTTCAGGTCATCGAGCGTCATGGTGGGAGCCATCATCCACGACCGCCATGGGCAACTTCAAGACACCGCGGCGTCGACGGTCTCGTGGTGCGCTCGTGCGGCACGGTCGATCTCGACGAGCGACATCGGATCCACCCTGGCGCCGCCAACGCGCACGGACCAGTGCAGGTGCGGTCCCGACGAACGTCCGGTGGACCCGACCTCGCCCACGACGTCACCCGTCGCGACGCGCTCGCCCGTCTCCACACCGACCCGCCGCATGTGCGCCAGAATCGAATGGACGCCCTGTCCGTGGTCGATGACGACGGTCCGGCCCGTGTAGTAGAGGTCGTCGGCCAGGACGACGCGCCCTGGTGCCGGTGCCGCGATCGGGGTGCCGGCCGGGCTGGCGAAGTCCACGCCGAGGTGCCGCCCGCGCACCTCGCCGTTGTAGATGGACTGCGACCCGAAGGGCGAGTTCAGGCGATGCCGCACCGGGCGCGCGAACGGGGGCGTACACAGGAACTCGTCGGTGGACGTCTCGTAGATGGCGTTCAGCCGCTGCGCCTCGCGCTCGATGCGGGCGCGCACCGCCGCGGGCGGCGACACGTACCTGGGCGCCACCCTGAGGCGTCGCTGTCGGAAGGTCTTCGGAGTGACCGTCACCGCGTGGCTGGCCTCGAGAGTGCCGCCCGCCTCAGTCGTCGCCTGGACCCGCAGGTCGACCGGTCCTGGCGCCGCCTCGACGTCGATGCCCACGACGACCTGCCACATCTCTCCGGCCTCACCCATGGCCATCAACCTGGCGCCCTCGAACCTGCGGTCGAAGCCAGAGACGGTCGCGGACTGGAGGGGTTCTGCCGACGACAGCCGCAGCAGCAACGCCTCGCCGGGCTGCACGCTGCGCGCCCGGTGCGACAGCGTCATCCTGCCAGGTGCTGCTTCCGACGGCGGCGTCTGCCCCGCTGCCGCATCCACCGCCGGCATCGGGCCCTGCGTCAGCACCGCGCCCGACAGCATGGCCGCCAACGCAGCCGAACGCGCCCACGTCCTCGAGGTCATGAGGCAGGGATATCACAGTCGGGGATCGGGGATTGGGGATCGCGGATCGCGGATCGCGGGTCGCGGATCGGGGATCGGGGATCGCG
>JAEZDP010000168.1 GCA_023418055.1 Acidobacteriota bacterium | reverse complement strand
GGCGTGCCAGAGCGGCGGCCCCCCGGCCGACGCCCAAGAGGGTGAGCACTGCGACCGGCGTGCCGGGCGCCGATGGCTCGAGCAGTGTCGACAGCGTCGCGGCCACCGTTGCCCGCGGGGTAAGGGGGCCGTACGGCAGGCGGCCCAGGCTCGTCGCGATGGCGCCGCGGACGCCGGCGTCGGCCTCGGCAACGAGTCGTGCCGAGAGGCGCTGACGCACGTCTTCTGCCGCTGCCCCCGTCGTGGCCGATTGGCCAAGCGCGTGAGCCGCCTCGGCCCGTACCTCGATGGACACGTCGGACAGCACGGCAGCAAGCGCCACGGCGAGCGATGGCTGTTCGAGGCGACCCGCTGCGCGCGTCGCCTGCAGCCGCACGCCGACGTCGGGATGGCGTAAGCCAGCCAGCAACGCCTCGCGGTCGCCGGGACGGGCCGCGCGGGCATCTTCGACCTCGCGCAGGCGGTGCGCCGCGTCGCGGACGTCGGCTGGCAGCGTGGAGGGTTGCGGCACGCTCAGCAACCCGGCCGCCAGCACCGCCGCCGCCCGCACCGGCATCATCCGACCGGCGCCGGCGCGCGAAGGGCCTGCCGGTCTTCGGGCGGCATCGCAAACGTCGACGAGTACTCGAGCATCTGGGTCGCCAGGTCACCGGGGTATGCCACCTCGACGTCGGCGACCGTGCCGTCCGGCTCGTGGACGAGCGACAGCCGGGGCATCACGAAGGCCGTGTAAGTGGGAAGGTCGAGCGCGTCCACCCGGGCCACCACCTCGTCGCGGAGTGCAGGGTCGAAATGCACGCCGTACGTCTCGAACAGCACGCGCGCTTCGTCGTAGAGCCCCTCCGACTTCACGCGCTGCACCATCGTCAACATGCGGGCGACCCCTTCGCGGAACGCCTCGACATCGGTCACGACGTACCACGTGCGCCCGTCGCGCCGACGCCGCTCGATGGCCGTCGTGTGCGCCATCAGCCAGTGGACGATGGCCTGTCGGTTGCGCATGTGGTCTTCTTCGAGATGGGATCCCTCGCGGACGCGCCGCAGTTGCACCAGCGCGTTGCGTGCGTAGCCTTCGTACTCGGCACGGACCAGCGCGTCGTGGTCGGCAGCGGCCACCAGGCCCAGGTCCACCATGACGGGGTCGGCGATGAAGTAGAGGGCCACCAGGTCGGAGCGCGTCTCTTCGAGCGACGAGTACTGCTCGCGCAGCACCGTTTGCGGGGTGCCCTCGATGTGGGGCGCCATCCGCCCCGACCCGTGGCCGATCACCTCGTGCAGGTTCGTGGCCAGTTCGCTGGCCGCCCCCTGCCAGCGCTCGGCCCGTGCGAGTTCCTCCTCCGACCAGCAGAACTCGCGCTTCAGGCTTGCGGGCTGCGATCGCTCGTACGCGTCGATGACGTTGGAGAGCGACACCGACTTGCTGCCGTACATCTCGCGAATCGACTCGTCATTCGGCAGGTTGATGCCGATGGCCGTCATCGGTCCCGCGTCGCCGGTTTCGACCACCACGTCGATGGCCCGCGCCGAGACGCCGACGACGTCGGTGCGCCGGTAGGCCTCATCGTAGGGCATGTGGTCCTCGAACCAGCGGGCGTGCGCCGCAATCCTCCGCATGGCCTCCGTCTTGGCGGGGTTTTCGTAGTACACGAGCGCTTCCCATGCGCCCTTGTGTCCACGCGCATCGAGGTACACCTCGATGAACCCGTTGATGGTGTCCACGCGTGAGGCGGCATCCTCGACCCAGGCCACGTCGTACGCACGCCTGGCGGTGTCGTGTCCCGTCTCGTAGAAGGCGATGAGCGCCTCGAGCGCACGGCGCGTGGGCGGCGGAGCAAACGGCAAGGCATCGGTGAGGTGCGTCACGATGCGGCGGATGGTCTCGCCGTAGCGTCCCTCGATGCGGTACACCTCTTCGCGCAGCGTGCCGTCTCCCTCGCGGACCAGCCGTGAGTTCAGCGGGTACTGTTCGACGAAGCCCTCCAGATCCGCCAGCGACACGCCGTGGTACAGGTTGTTGGCGCTTGCCGACAGGATGTCCTGGCCAGCAGCCGGGTTCTTGCTGGTGACCATGGGTCGCCACGCCGGGTCGAAGAGGTCGCGCCGGTAGCGCTCGACGAAGGCGGCCGGCGAAGCACAGTCGTCGAGCGGCAGGTCGATGCCCTCGGTCGCGAGCTGCTCGAGCGCGGCGGTCAGCGCTTCAGGGGCCAGATCCAGCGTGAACTTCCGTGATGTGACGTGTTCGTACGGTCCGGCGTTGATCCAGAACAGCTTCAGGTACGTGCTGAGGGCCGTGGCCGTGGCGGCTTCGAGGCGGTCGCGGTGAAGGTAGAGCGTCTCGAGCAGGTCACGCAGGGCGAGCGATGAGGCAAAACGCTGGTCGTAGTAGATGTCGCGGCCGGCCAGCGCGGCGAGCGACAGGTGCCACGCGAGTTGCTTCTCCTGCAGCGTCAGGTCGGCAAAGCCGTCGGCGTAGAGCTGCACGACAGCCGCCGGGCCGACACGTTCGAGCACCACGGGCCGATCCGTCACGTCGTCGCCCCTGCGGGAAGCGTGACGCGTTCGCCTTGCGCCGGCGTGGCGACGGTCCATCCGAGCTCACGTTCGATGGACGTGCGCAGCACGGTCATCGAGTCCAACTCGCCGTGCACGAGGTACGTGCAGGCCGGGGGCCGCGAGAAGTTCTTCAGCCAGCGCAGGATCTCGTCGTGGTCGGCGTGGGCCGACATCTGGTCGTTGCGCAGGACGCGCGCCTCCACCGGCACCACCTGGCCGTGAATCTTGACGAATGCCGCGCCGTCCACCAGTTGCCGGCCGCGCGTGCCGGGCGCCTGGAACCCGACGAACAACACGGTGTTGCGCGGGTCCGGCAGGAACCGCTTCAGATGGTGCAGGACGCGCCCCCCGGTGGCCATCCCGCTGGCCGAGATGATGATCGCCGGACCATCGCTCTCGGTGAGCGCCTTCGATTCCTGGGGGGTGTCGATGATGGTGAGATGGTTGGTCGAGAACATCGGCTCGCCGCGACGCGACGGGCGCACCTCCGCGTCGAGCTCGGCGGGGTGGCTCGTGTAGAACGCCAGCGCGGCCCGTGCCATCGGGCTGTCCACGTAGACGGGCAGCGTCGGAATGCGCTTCTCGGCCTCGAGCCGCTCCACCCAGTAGAGCAGTTCGCCGACCCGACCAATGGCAAACGACGGGATGATGAGCTTTCCACCGCGACGCCACGCCTCGCCGATCACGCCCGCCAGCGCCTCACCGTTGTCGTCGGGCGCGTGGCGGCGATCGCCGTACGTCGATTCGAGCAGCAGCACGTCGGCCTCGCCGACCGGCTCGGGATCGGGCAGGATGGGCCGGTCGTAGCGGCCCAGGTCGCCGCCGAAGAGCAGCGTGCCCGGGCTGTCGTCCTTCAGGGTCAGCCTCACGAATGCCGAGCCGAGGAGATGGCCGGCGGGCAGGAACTCGGCCGTCACGCCGTCGGCGACGGGCACCGGCACGTGGTAGCCCACCGGCTGGAGATGGGTGAGCGTGCGCAGCGCGTCGGCTTCGCTGAAGAGCGGGAGCGCCGGGCGATGCCGTGTGTACCCGTGCTTGTTGGCCTGACGCGCGTCTTCTTCCTGGATGCGGCCGGCGTCGGGAAGGATGAGCGAGCAGAGGTCCTTGGTGCCTGGTGTGCAGAAGATGCGCCCGCGAAACCCGGCGGCAACGAGACGCGGCAGCAGGCCGCAGTGGTCGAGGTGCGCGTGGGTCAACACCACGGCGTCGAGGGCGGACGGCGCGAAGGGCCACCCCTGCCAGTTCCGCTCGCGCAGCGACTTCAGGCCCTGGAACTGCCCGCAATCGACCAGCACCTGGCGGCCTGCCGTTGTCGTGAGCAGGTGCTTCGACCCGGTCACCGTCTGCGCGGCGCCGAGGAACGTGATGTCGGCCAAGGAGTCCTCCGGATGGGCCCGGATGCGCGCCGGGTCGGAATCGGGGCGTTGCGGTCGGTATTCTATACTGCCGATTCAGGCCTCAACAGGAGGCCGTACAGACGCACGGCTCGCGGACAGAATGTGCGCACCGGCCTTCTGACGGCGTTTGTTCAATCATGGAGGCTACAAGACTGATGCACGTACGACAGATCGCACTCACCCTCGGCATCCTCGCGTGTTCCTGGAGCGCGCAGGCCGACGTGAAGCTGGTGGCCCAGATGAAGGGCAAGATGATGGGCATGAACCCGTCGGGCGAAACCATCACCTACATCAAGGGCAACAAGATGCGCACCGACCAGACCATGGGTCGCGACCGCACGACGACGATCATGGACGTCGACACCGGTCGCATGATCGCGATCAATCACGGGAAGAAGGAGGCCGAGGTCTTCAACATGGCCGACCTTGCCGCGAGCCTGCAGAAGGGCGGCGTCGAGATGAAGGCGGCCGAGGTCAAGATTACGCCGACCGGCAAGACCAAGGAGATCGCAGGCTATCAGGCCACCGAACACGACATCGTGGTCTCGGTGGACGCGTCGATGCCAGATGCGCCGATCAAGATGACCATGACGATCAGCGGTCCGACGTACCTGTCGAGCACCGCGCCCGGCGTGCAGGACTACGCCAACTTCTACACCGCGGCGGCAGAGAACGGCTTCTTCTTCGGCGATCCACGCGCGGCACGCGCCCAGCCCGGCAACGCCCGCGGCATGATGCAGATGTATCGCGAGATGGCGTCCAAGGGCATTCCGCTCGAGTCCACGCAGACCATGAAGATGTCGGGCAGCGGCCCGATGGCCGGCCTGATGTCGAAGATGGGCGGCGGCGAGATGAGCACCACCGTCACGAGCGTGTCGGACGAGACGCTCGACGCGAGCCTGTTCGACATTCCCGAGGGCTACAAGGTCAAGGAGCAGAAGGTCAAGTAGCTTGACTGCGCTCGTCGACGCTCTCCACACCCAACCCAACGTCCTGGCCGTCGAACTCCGTCCGCCCCGTGCGGAACTGGGGGCGGCGGCCGGGATGGACGCCTGGATCGACACGTATCACGCCGTGCGCCGCCTGGTGCGGCACGGCCATTACGTGTGCCTCACCGACAGCGCCGTCGGCGCGCTGGAGTAGGACAACCTCCGACACCTGGTGCTGAATCTGGGCGACGAAGTGGACCGCGACCGCATCGTCCCGTTCCTGACGTCCAAACACACGCTCGACTACTGCCTGTCCTACGCCGACCGTGCGCAACAGCACGGGTTCCCCTCGCTCGTCGTGCTCGGGGGCGACCAGGCCGTCGGCGTGCCGCGCTGCGTGGCGCACGCGTGGGAACTGCGGGTGGCCATCCGGGAGCGCCAGCCCGACCTGCGGCTGGGCGGCTGGGCGAACCCGCATCGGGATCCGGCCCGTCAGGTGGAGTTCCTGCTGGACCCGCACTTCACCGGCGAGTACTTCCTGACGCAGGTCGTCTCGCACCACGACGTGCCGCGCGTCGAGGCGTTTCTGGCCGAAGCGTCACGCCGCCGGGTCAGCCTGCCCGGTGTGTTCGGGATCTTCTACTACCGCAGCCCACGACGGCGCACCCTGGAGATGCTGTCGGCGTTCATGCCGGTGCCCGTGCAGGGCCTGCTCGACGACTTCGCGGCTGGCCTGACGCCAGAGGAGATCTGCGCGAAGACCATCCGCGCGCTGCGGGCCGCAGGCGCGCGCCATTTCTACGTCAGCAACCTGCCGCTCACGGGTACCGAGCGCACGCTGCACAGGATTCTGGAACTCGCAGAGCTCGAGGCGTAGGCGGACGGCGTTTCGAGCCTCGCGACGGTGTCGCCGTCAGGTCAGGTGGCGCCCGCCGTCCACCCGGACGACCTCTCCCGTGACGAACGTCGAATCGACCAGCATGCCGATCGCGTGGGCCAGCGCATCCGGCGTGCCCCACCGGCCGAGGGGCGTGGCGGCCATGACGGCGGCCTGCTGCCCGGGCCCGGTGCCGGCAGCTGGCACGATGGGGCCAGGCGCGACGGCGTTCACCTGGATGTGGTGCGGTGCCAGCTCGAGCGCGAGCGCCTGCGTCAGCGCCACCACGCCGGCCTTGGCGACGAAGTACGGCACGTAGCCGGCATAACGGGGGCGTCCGCTGGCCGCCACCCAGTCTGTGGACAACACGATGTGGCCCCGGCTCGCCTCACGCATGGCGGCGGCGGCCGCCTGTGCACAGTGGAACGACGCGTCGAGGTCCACCGCCAGGTGCTCGCGCCAGGTCTCGGGCGTGAGGTCGTCGAATGCCACGCGTTCGAACACCGAGGCCAGGCAGACCAGCACGTCGAGGCGGCCCCGCCAGCCGGTCGCCTGCTCCACGAGCGCGCGGCACGCCTGCGGCTGCCGCAGGTCGGCGTCGTAGACGCGGGCGCACCCGCCGAGGGCGTCGATGGCTGCGGCCGTCTGCTCGAGGGCGCCACGCGAGCCGCGGGCGGAAAAGGCCAGGTCGAAGCCACGCGCCATCAGCGCGAGGCCCACGGCCCGGCCCATGCGGGCGCCGCCCGTGACGAGCGCCACGCGTCGCGGCGGGTTCACGGCCGACACACGTCAGAAGCTGAACGTGCCGACGAACGCCGACTTCCGGTCGGCCTGCCGCCAGCGGCTGCCGAGCGCTTCCCCGGAGAAGGCCTGTGCGCGCGTGAGGCCCACCTCGGCGTCCGCACCTTTCGACAGCGGTCGGAACCACAACATCGCGCCGCAGTTCGGGTCGTGGTGCACGTGCGCGTCCACGCGGAGCAGCGCGTCGCCGGCAGTCACCTCGGTGGCGTGGGCGGTCCGGGTGAAGGCAATCGGCACGGCCTGCACGCCGACGACACGGATGGCCAGGTCGCCCGTCGCTTCGCGCGCCATCGCCAGGAGCGCTTCGCGCTGCCCGTCGGTCGCGCGCTGGTCGACGTAGTAGAGCGCTTTCACGTCGGTGGGCGATGCGCCGCCCATCTCGCGGATGCCGAGGTTGTGGTTCCCCGAAAGCGCGGCCACCACGGAGAGGCCGGCCAGGTCTACGCCGTCCACTGCGCCTTCTTCGACGCGCCAGGCCAGCACGGCCTGCTTGCCCATCGTCTCGGCCTGACTGTTCATGATGCAGCCGCCGGTGAACACCTCGGCGGTACGGGCTTCGACGTAGTCGCCGCTGACGCGAACCGCGCCATCGGCAGCAGTCGCCGTCGGCGCCGTGGCCAGGAGCGTGGTGGCTGCCCATCCGGCGATGTTTCGAATCGTCATGGCTGGTCCCTTCGATTGCTGTGCGAGGTTGACGAGCGTTCAGTCTACCGACCCGGCGACCTCGGCTCAACCTCGACCGGAGGGTGCACCGTCACGACATCAGGGGTGCGCGTGCGGCGGGTGGAGACCACGGCAGAGCCGGTCAGAATCACCGCGATGGCCGCCGTGATGCGCCACCCAAGCGGCTCGCGCAGCAGCCAGGTGCCGAGCAGCACCGCCACCACGGTGTTGATGTACGGATAGAGCGAGACGATGGACGTCGGCAGGTGACCGAGGACGTAGATGTAGGCGACATAGCCCATCAGGCTGCCTGCCACGAGCAGATACAGCATCGCGGCGCCGCTGCGCGCCGACCACGACAGCGCCGTCCACTCGCCCATCACCGTACCCGCGGTGACGAGCACCAGGCCCCCGAAGAGCATCTGGTAGGCGGCGGCCGTCAGCGGCTCGACGCCGGAGATGCGCCGCTTCGAGAACGCCGACCCGATGGCCCATCCCAGGCAGGCCAGCTGCGTGGCCAACACGCCCACGCCCCACCGGGGATGGTGCGCCGCGGCCACCTCGGGCGACGTCAGGTCGGGCCACACCAGCAGGACGATGCCGCCGAAGCCAATCACCAGCCCCAGCACCGTGCGCATCGTCAGCCGTTCGCCTCTGGGCAGTACGGCCTCGATGGTCACCATCCAGAACGGCGTGGCTGCGACGAGCACGGCCGTGAGGCCCGTGGCCATCCACTGCTCGGCAATCGTCACGCCGCCGTTGCCGAAGCCCAGCAGGAGCGTGCCGACCAGCAGAAAGGCGGGAAGGCTGCGAGCCGGCGGCAGCGGCCGCCCGCTGGCCCAGAGGCCGACGGTGAGCAGCGTGCCGGCCGTGAAGAACCGAAGGCCGCCCAGCAGCAGCGGCGGCACCGTCTCGAGGGCGATCTTGATGCCGAAATACGTGGTGCCCCAGACGACGCAGAGGAGCGCAAACGCCAGCCAGGCTCTTGTCGGAACAGGGTGACTCACGACGCGCACGACCCGGAGGACATCCGACCATGGTAACGGGAGTCCGCCACAGCGCCCCTCCGGGCCTCCCTTCGCTCCTTGGCTCCTTCGTTCCTTCGTTCCATGGTTCCTTGGTTCCTTGTCTCCTTGGCTCCTTCGTTCCTTGTCTCCTTGGCTCCTTCGTTCCTGTCAGAGCCTTCCGAGATGTGTGTCCTTGAATCCCGACGGGTATTTCAGGCCGTAGCCCAGCATGCGGTCGAAGCCGATGTGCGCGAGCCAGATGAGGGGGAAGAAGAGCGCGGCGAAGGTGACATCGAGCCACCCGTGAAACGGCACGTTGAGCGCGACGTCAATGCCAGCGCTGCCTGCCGTTCGCAGCAGGGCGGCGAGCGCGATCACGGCCAGGGGCAGCGTGTAGCTGTGCAACAGGTTGTAGACGGTTGCGCCGACGCGCGGCCCGAGGGCGTAGGCGGCAAACGACACATCCGGCACGAAGAAGAGCAGGAGGTAGAGCAGCCAGCCCCCGCCGTTCGTGACGTACGCGACGGTCGCCGCCACGAGTACGGCGGCACCTTCGAGCCGCAGCCAGACGCGCGGCGCATCGGACACAAATTGCGGTCCACGGTCCACGGTCCACAGTCTACGGGCAACTCGTTACGGCCCACCCAGAAGTACCGGTGGATACCACGTGCTCGCCACAACGCCACGCGCCGGCCGAGCCAGGAGGCGGGGGCCTGGCCGCAGACCGGACCGGACCGTAGACGGAGGACCGTGGACCGTGGACCGCAGCCTAGTTACAGCATCCCCGCCCGCCGCCGCTCACGCACTGCTGCGCGTTCACCGCGTTGCCGTCGGGACCCATCGCCTTCTGCGTGCACGTGCACCAGTACGCCGTGGCGTTGTACGTGCCGCAGAAACGCTCTTCGTCGGGGTCGGGCGTGGACAGCACGTACATGCCCTTGTGCCGCAGGTGCTGGCAGTGCACGGCCGGCGACACGAGTCGGGATTCGGGAATCGGGTGTGACATCGCTCGCCTCTCGAACTACACCGCCGCCGCGGCCAGAATGGCTCGCTTGACCGCGGTTCGGGCCACCTGCACCTTGTACGCGTTCCCGCTCATCGGCGTGGCGCGCTCGAGCGCCGCCTCGGCCGCCCGGGTCGCCACGAGTTCGTCGATCGACTGGCCGCGCAGGACATCCTCGGCGGGACGCGAACGCCAGGGCACGGGCGCTACCGCCCCCATCACCACACGCGCGTCGGCCACGTTCCGGCCGTCCATCTGCAGCGTCACGCTGGCAAACGCGATGGGCCAGTCGTGTGACTGCTTGAAGCGCACCTCGTAGGTCGCGCTCCGGCGGCCAGCCGCCGCCGGCAGGGACACGGCGGTCACAAGTTCGTCTGGACGCAGCACCGACTCGCCGTACATGTTGCGGTCGGGCAGTTCGAAGCACTCTTCGGCCGGCACCGCGCGTTCGCCGCGGGGCCCGACGACATGGAACGTCGCCCCGAAGGCGATGAGCGGCACCGCCAGGCTCGACGGGTGCACGATGTGGCACGGACCGCCGCCGATGATCGCGTGGAACTGGTTCTCGCCGTCCACCGAGTAGCAGCGCGCCCCGCCCTTCTTGAGGCACGGGAACTCCTCGTTGCGGAAGTACCAGCAACGCGGGCGCTGCAGCAGGTTGCCGCCGACGGTCCCCAGATTGCGAATCTGCGGCGTGCCGACCTCGCCTGCCGCCTGCGCGAGGGCCCTGTACTCCTTCGCCACGCGCGCGTGCGTCTCGACGTCCACCAGCCGTGCGGCCGCACCGATGCGCAGGCCGCCGTCAGGCGCGTCGCCGATGGCCGCATCGAGGCGCTTGACGTTCACCACGCGGTCGGGCGTGGCGATGTAGTCCTTCATCAGCGCGACGAGGTCCATGCCGCCCGCCAGCGGCAGCACGCGGCCGCGCTCGGGGTCGAGCGCCGCCACCGCTTCCTGCACGTTGGCCGGATTCACGTACGCAAACGTCTTCACAGCGTGCCTCCTGCCCGTTCGCCGGCCAACGCATCCAGCACCTTCTGCGGCGTGATGGGAAGGCTGCGCACCCGCACGCCAATCGCGTTGGCCACGGCGTTCGAGATCGCCGCGGCCGTCGAGATGGTGGGCGGCTCGCCGATGCCGATGACGCCCCGCTCGGGCTGATTCATCATCACGATGTCGATCTCGGGAATGTCGCTGAGCCCCGGCAGCAGGTACCACTCCATGTTCGGGTTCACCATCGTCGCCGTGTTGCGATCGAGAATGCGGTCTTCGTAGAGCGCATAGCCGACGCCCATCACCATCCCGCCGATGCACTGGCTCTCGGTGGTCAGCTGGTTGACGATGAGGCCGCAGTCCTGGACACACGTGATCCGGGAGACCTTCGTCACGCCGGTGTCGATGTCCACCTCGACCTCGGCAAACTGCACGCCGCTCGTGCCGCTGGCCGACAAGCCGGCCTCCCACTCGCCGTTGACCGAGACGGGCGTGGTGCCGAGCTGACGACAGGCGTCGCGCCACGCGAGGCCCTTCGACGGGTCGCCCTTGGCATGCACCCGGCCGTTGCTGGCCGTGATGTCGG
>JAEZDP010000150.1 GCA_023418055.1 Acidobacteriota bacterium | reverse complement strand
GACCAGCGAGCCCCCGGCCGTGCGCCTGGTGCTGCTCGTCGCCGTGGACCAGTTCCGGTTCGACTACCTCACGCGGTTCCGGGGGGAGTACTCCGCCGGCCTCGATCTCCTGCTGACGAGGGGCGCCGTCTTCACCGACGCCCACCTCGAACATGGTCAGACGGTCACTGCCGTCGGGCACGCCACGATGCTCACGGGCGCCCTGCCGACGGTGAGCGGCATCATCAGCAACGGCTGGTACGACCGCGCCTCGGGCAAGGCCGTCACGAGCGTGTCCGACCCGGCGCTCCAACTGGTGGGCGGGACGGGCGAGGCATCTTCACCGCATCGGTTGCTCGTGAGCACGATTGGCGACGAGGTGAAGATGGCGTCCGGGCGCGGCGCGGGTGAACGTCCGCGGGCCATCGGCGTGTCGATGAAGGACCGCAGCGCCATCCTTCCGCTGGGCCGCAGCGCCGACGCCGCCTACTGGTTCGACAACACGAGCGGCAACTTCGTCACGAGCACCTTCTACCTGACCGAGGCGCCGGCCTGGGTGTCGCGCTTCAATGCCAGGCGCATGACCGACGGGTACGCGGGCACGCGATGGACCTTCACCGGTGCCCCGGAAGGCGCCCCCGCCGGCCGTGACCTGCCGACCGAGTTGGGGCTGCGGTTGAACGAAGCCGTCTACACGAGCCCGTACGGCAACGACGTGCTGCTGGCCTTCGCGCGTGACGCGCTCGTCGAGGAGCGCCTGGGCCAGCGCGGTGTGACCGACCTGCTCTCGGTGAGCTTCTCGTCCAACGACGCGGTGGGCCACCGGTACGGCCCGGATTCACCCGAAGTACACGACATCAGCGTGAAGACCGATGCGGTCATCGGCGCGTTGCTGGCCGACGTCGACCGCCTCGTGGGCCTCGACCACACGCTCGTGATCTTCACGACCGACCACGGCGTGGCGCCCCTGCCCGAAGCCGCCCAGGCCTGGAAGCTGCCAGGCGGACGGTTTGCCTCGGCCGCGATGAACGAGGCGATCCAGCACGCGCTCGACACGCGGTTCGGCAAGGCGAGCTGGGTGCTTGCCAGCGGCAGTTCCGTCTATCTCGATCACGCGCTGGTGGCCGCCCGCAATCTCGACCCCGCCGAGGTACGACGCGTGGCGGCCGCCGCGGCGGCCACGGTGCCGCACGTGGCCCGCGTGTACACGCGCGAAGACCTGATTGGCGGCGCCGTCCCCGGCGACCGGGTCAGCCAACGCGTGGCGCGCAGCTACCATGCGGTGCGGTCGGGCGATCTCGAGGTGGTGCTCGAGCCGTTCTGGATCAGGGGGGCAACGGGCACGACCCACGGGTCGCCCTACGAGTACGACGCCCACATCCCGCTCATCCTGATGGGCCCGGGTGTGACGCCCGGCCGGTACCATCGCCACGCGGCGCTGAACGACGTGGCGCCGACCCTCGCGGTGCTGCTGCGCGTGGCAACCCCGTCGGGGTCGTCCGGACGTGTGCTGGCCGAAGCGCTGGCGCCGTAGTCAGGCGCTCGTGTCGCCGCCCGCACGTCTCCACTCGTCGCTGCTCGAGCGCGGACGCGGCGCGGCGAGGGCCAGCGAGACGGTGCGCAGCAGGACGTCAGCCGTATATGGCTTGGAGAGGAAGTGATCCACGCCGGCGCGCGTGATGCGTTCCACCATGCCCTGGGTTTCGAGCCCGCTGGCCGCGATGATCGGCAGGTCGGGCCGCAACTGCCGCAGGGCCGTGATGGTGCCGTAGCCGTCGAGGACCGGCATCATCATGTCGGTGATCACGAGATCGAATGCGTCGGGCTGCTCGCCGAAGCGCGCGAGCGCTTCGGCGCCGTTCCCGACAGCCACCGCGCGATACCCGTAGGTCTCGAGCGTGGTGCGCGTCACGGCACGGACCGCAGCCTCGTCGTCCACCACCAGCACGCGTTGCCCACGTCCTCGGGGCGGAGCGGTGACGGCGTCGGCATTGTCTGCGAGTGACACATCGGCGAGCGCCGGCAGGTACACCTTGAAGGTCGTCCCCACCCCGGCCTCGGAGACGAACGTCAGGAAACCGCCATGGCTGCGCACGAGGGTCTGCACCGTGGACAGCCCGAGCCCCGTCCCCTGACCGAGCGGCTTGGTGGTGAAGAACGGGTCGAAGACACGGTCGCGGATGCCGCTTGGAATGCCCGACCCCGAGTCGGACACCCGCAGCAACACGTGCCGGCCGGGGCGCGCATCGGGCACCACGGCTGCCGCCTCGGCGTCGATGACCACATTGCGCGTCTCGATTCGCAGGTGCCCGCCCTCGGGCATCGCGTCGCGCGCGTTCACGGCGAGGTTCAGCAGCACCTGGTGCAGTTGCGTGGCGTCGCCGGCCACGGTCCACAGGTCGGGGCTGTGGTCCACGTCCACGTCGATGCGCCGATCGAAAGTGTCGCGAATGAGGCGTGCGATGTCGCTGACGACCGTGCCCATCTGCAGCGGCGTCCGCCGTCCCTCGACGCCCCGGGCAAACGCCAGCACCTGACGCACCATCGACGCGCCGCGTTCGGCGCTGGTCATGATGGTTTCGAGCAGATCGGCCTCGCTCGACGAGCGCGGCCGCGCCGCCAGCACGCCCGCGGCCATCACGATGGGCGTCAGCACATTGTTCAGATCGTGGGCGATGCCGCCGGCCAGCGTCCCGATGCTCTCCATCCGCTGCGTCCGCAGCAGCGCCTGCTCGGCGTCCTTCAGCCGCGTGACATCACGGCCGATGCCGACCGTCCGCACGACCCGTCCCTCGGCGTCCCGGACGGGGAAGGTCCGCACGTCGATCCACCGGCGCCCGCCATCCGGCCGGACGATCCGGTACTCGACGTGGATGGAGTGCGGGTCGCTTCGCGCCGCGTCGCGCAGGCGTGGCAGGTCCTCGGGGTCGATGAGCCGCTGGAAGCTGCGCGAGTCGCGGTACAACTCCTCGCGACGTTGGCCGAACACCGTCTCGAAGCTCGGGCTCGCGTAGAGGATGCGATCGTTGACGGCGTCCCACGTCCAGAAGACGTCCTCGATGGTCTCGGCCATCTCCCGGAAGCGCTCTTCCGACTCCCGCAGCAACTGCTCGGCACGAGACCGCTCCGTGTCGTCGCGGACGACGCAGTACAGGACGCCTTCCTCGAGCATCGGGCGCATCGACCAGCCGAGCGTGCGGTCTTCACCATCCACGGTGCGGCAACGCAGTTCGCGGGCCACACTCGGCACGCCGGAGCGCAGGGCCGCCAGCGCCCCCGCCAGCATCCCGGCATCGTCGGGATGCACCAGATCGGCGACACCGCGCCGGTGCAGGTCCGGCTCCTCCAACCCGAGCAGCCGCGACATCGCGAGGTTGACGCGCACGAACGTGCCATCGGTCGTCACGATGCACATCGGCTCGGCGGCGAGTGAGAAGAAGGTCTCGAACTGCCGCGTGCTGCGCACCTGCTCGGTGATGTCCTGCACGGTGCCCGCCAGGAC
>JAEZDP010000037.1 GCA_023418055.1 Acidobacteriota bacterium | reverse complement strand
GTGCATCGGCGCCGAGGCCCTGGCACAGCAGCACCAGCTGGCGCTCGACGACTACGCCGCCATCATGATCAAGTTGCTGGCGGACCGGTTGGCAGAGGCCGCCGCCGAGTACCTGCACGCGCAGGCGCGACGCGAATGGGGCTACGGGCGCGACGAGCAGTTGTCACCCGACGACCTCGTGCGCGAGCGGTATCGGGGCATCCGGCCTGCGTTCGGGTATCCGGCCTGCCCGGACCACACCGAGAAGCGCACGCTGTTCCGCCTGCTCGACGCCGAGGCCGTGGGCCTGTCGCTCACCGAGAGCTGCGCGATGTGGCCGGCGGCGAGCGTGAGCGGCCTGTACTTCGCGCATCCCGACGCGGCCTACTTCATGGTGGGCCGCATCGGCGAAGACCAGCTGGCCGACTACGCCAAACGCAAGGGCCTGACACGCGAGGAGGCGGAACGGTGGCTGGCCCCGAATCTCGGGTACGCGCCGCAGCCCGCCGGCGCATGTTGAGGCCAAGTCATTCGTCGAGGCGACCTTAGACGCCTCGAGCGTGCAGCGGGTTGCGCGAGCCCGACACGGCGTGGCGTCGAGCGTGCCGTCGATACGCAATGGATGAGTTGGTACGACGTTTGCTCCTGGAGTCACCACCACGGTCACCGATGATCGTAGGGATTCCGAGGGAGTGGTTCTTCGTGTACAGCGCATTCACCCGTACCATCGCCGCTGGCGCCGTCGCCCTGACCGCCATCATCGCCATCCCATCGTCGGCATCTGCCGCGCCACTGCAGGCCTTCGAGATCATCGGCGATGGCCTGATCCCCGAGGTGTTCACCGGGTCGGCCGACCTCTGGCGCATCCGTTCGCTGGTGCCTGGCGCCCCCGAGGTGACGACCGACGCCGCGCTCGTGAAGAGCGAGAACAACGTCAGCGACAGCTTCGGCGTGGCCAACTACCAGGACGTGTTCTACACACACGACCTGAACTGGCTCGTGCCGCCAGCCAGCCAGTTCACCTCGGCGACGCTGACCATTTTCGCCATGGTGCCGCTCGGCAACAACGACAATGTCTACGTCTCGCACGACCTGAATTTCAGCCTCCTGGGTCCGTTGGGCGGATTGGGTGGCGTCTTCACCGATGGCTTCATCACGGCGAGCCTGAATCAGGGCGGCGTCCTCAACGTCGCCATCGACAAGCAGTTCAACCTGTTTGCCGGCGACATCCTGCCGTTCAGCGTGATGGCCTCGAAGCTCTACGTCGAGTACGAGCCGGTCGACCCCGGGGGCAACCCGGTGCCGGAGCCGGCCACGCTGCTGCTGTTGGGCGCGGGGTTGATGGGCGGCGCGCTGCGCCTGCGCCGCCGGATGTAGTCACCGTCGCTCGCACTCCGCGGGTTGGGCCATGTGAGGGCTGGAGGGTTCACCTCCAGCCTTTTTTCACGCCGGTGGAGTGACGTGGCGCGGGTCGAAGCGACGCTGTTGACGGAGCAAGTGTCGTTTGCTATGCTTCCATCCGGATAAAGGGATGAACCACGTCGCCCAGCCCGTGCTGACACACCTCACACTTCTGTCCGACCCCATCCGGGCGCGCCTGCTGCTGGTGCTCGACGGGCAGACGCTGTCGGTGGGCGAGCTGTGCGACGTCCTTCAACTGCCGCAGTCGACCATCAGTCGCCATCTCAAGACCCTGAGCGACGGCGGGTGGGTGCACGTGCGGCGCGAAGGCACGAGCCGGCTGTATTCGCTGGTGGCCGACGACCTCGACCCCAGGTCGGCCGACCTCTGGCGGGTGGTGAAAGCGCAACTGGCCGAGACGCCAGGGGTCGCACAGGATCGCGGACGGCTGCTGCGGGTGTTGGCGGACCGGCGTGCGCAGTCGGCCGCGTATTTCTCGCGGACGGCCGGTGCGTGGGACAAGGTGCGCGACGAGCTGTTTGGGGACGCGTTTCACCTCACCGGGCTGCTCGCGCTCCTCGATCCTGCCGCCATCGTCGCCGACCTCGGCTGCGGCACGGGGCGCACCAGCGCGGCGCTGTCGCCGTTTGTGGCGCAGGTGGTCGCAGTGGACGCGTCGCCCGAGATGCTCGGCGCCGCCCGGGCGCGGCTCGCCGCGCACGACAACGTCGATCTGCGTGAGGGCACGCTCGAGAGCCTGCCGCTCGCGACCGCGTCGGTGGACGTGGCCCTTCTCGTGCTGGTGCTGCATCACGTCAGCGATCCCTCACGCATCCTCGCCGAGGCGGCGCGCGTCGTCCGCCCCGGCGGCACGGTGCTCGTCATCGACATGCAGGCTCACGATCGCGACGAGTACCGCGCGCAGATGGGTCATGTCTGGCTCGGGTTCTCCGAGGCGGACATCAGCCGGCGCCTCGACCGGGCCGGCCTTACGGGAACGCGGGTGGTGCCGCTGTCTCCCGCGCCGGGCGTGCGGGGTCCGGCCCTCTTCGTCGCCCGGGCCACCGCGGGCACGCATTCATCCGGTAGGGACGCCTCTCCGAGGCGTCCGCTCAACACGCGGCATGACGCCGCACACCAAGGAGCAGTGGAATGACCCCAGTCGCAACCGAGACGCAGCACGCGTTTGCCCAGGCCGAGCAGGCCGGCCGGCCCGCCTACAAGGTGGCCGACCTGTCGCTGGCCGAGTTCGGCCGCAAGGAAATCCGCCTGGCCGAGCAGGAGATGCCCGGCCTGATGGCCATTCGCGACGAGTACGGCGCCAGCAAGCCGCTCGCCGGCGTGAAGGTGATGGGCAGCCTGCACATGACGGTGCAGACCGCGGTCCTCATCGAGACGCTCGACGCCCTCGGCGCCGACGTCCGCTGGGTGTCGTGCAACATCTTCTCGACGCAGGATCACGCCGCCGCGGCCGTGGTCGTCGGCCGCCCCGAAACGGGGGGCACCGTGCAGCACCCGCAGGGCATCCCGGTGTTTGCCTGGAAGGGCGAGACCCTCGAGGAGTACTGGTGGTGCACGGGGGAGGCGCTGATGTGGCCGGACGGCGGCGGCCCCGCGCTGATCGTGGACGACGGCGGCGACGCGACGCTGCTGGTGCACAAGGGTGCCGAG
>JAEZDP010000002.1 GCA_023418055.1 Acidobacteriota bacterium | reverse complement strand
CGTATCAAGCCCGGGGCTTCAACAAGGCCGACCTGTACCTGCCCGGCCCCGACTACATCGACCGCGTGTTCACCCACACCGACCGTACCCCCACGGTCCTGCGCAACTACCAGCACATCCTCGACTCCGGCCGCCTTGGCGGCACGGGCTACCTGTCGATCTTCCCGGTGGACCAGGGTATCGAACACTCGGCGGGCTCGAGCTTCGCGCTCAACCCCATCTACTTCGACCCCGAGAACATCGTGAAGCTCGCCTACGAGGCCGGCTGCAACTGCGTCGCCTCCACCTTCGGGGTGCTCGCGGCCGTTTCACGCAAGTGGGCGCACAAGATCCCGTTCATGGTGAAGCTCAATCACAACGAGTTCCTGAGCTATCCCAACCGCTACGACCAGATCATGTTCGGCAACGTGGAGCAGGCCTTCGAGATGGGGGCCGTGGCCGTCGGCGCCACCGTGTACTTCGGGTCCGAAGAGTCCACCCGGCAGATGCAGGAAGTGTCGGAGGCCTTCGCGCGTGCCCATGAACTCGGCATGGTCACTGTGCTCTGGTGCTACACGCGCAACGCGGCCTTCAAGACGAAGGACAAGGACTATCACGTGTCGGCCGACCTCAGCGGCCAGGCCAACCACATCGGCGTGACGCTCGGGGCCGACATCATCAAGCAGAAGATGCCCGAGAACAACGGCGGCTACACCGCGCTGAAGTTCGGCAAGACCCACCCGCGGGTGTACACCGACCTCGTGCCCGACGAGCACCCGATCGAGATGACCCGCTACCAGCTGGCCAACTGCTACCTCGGGCGCATCGGCCTCATCAACTCGGGCGGTGCCAGCGGCGAGAACGACTTCGCCGAGGCCATCAGGACGGCCGTCATCAACAAGCGCGCCGGCGGCATGGGGCTCATCCTGGGTCGCAAGGCCTTCCAGCGGCCGATGGCCGAAGGCGTCAAGCTGCTCAACCTGCTGCAGGACGTCTACCTGGACGACACCATCACCATCGCCTGATCAGCCGACTTCAGCCCTCATGTCGCTTCTCAAAGTTGCCCGGATGGGCCATCCCGTGCTGCGGAAGCGCGCACGCGCCCTCGACCCGTCCGAGGTACGCAGCGCCACGCTGCAGAAGTTCATCGACGACATGATGGAGACGATGATCGAATACGAAGGGGTGGGCCTGGCCGCCCCGCAGGTGCACGAAGGCCTGCGCATCTTCGTTGCCGGCCTCGAGGGCGAAGACGGCAGGATGCAGGTGATTCCCTTCGTCAACCCCTCGGTGACCCCGGCGTCCGAGCAGATGGTGGACGACTGGGAGGGATGCCTCAGCATCCCCGACATCCGTGGGCGGGTGCCGCGCCATCACGCCGTGCGGGTGTCCGCGCTCGACCGCAAGGGCAAACCCTTCGAGATGACCCTCGAGGGGTTTGCGGCGCGGGTCATCCAGCACGAGACCGATCATCTCGACGGCGTGCTGTTCTTCGACCGCATGACCAGTTTCGAGTCGCTGACCTTCCTCGAGGAGTTCAGCCGCTACCATCGGCGCCGCGAGGCCGACGAGGACGACGAGGAGAGCTAGGTGCCCTATCAGGCCGACGTGCTGCTCGACAGCATCAACCCCGCGGGCCATCGGCTCACGACCTTCGTCCTGCGGTTCCCGCGGTTCGTACTGCCCGAGTTCAACACGCACCGGATGTTCTCGCGCAACGCCTCCAGCTCGCGCGCCATCCCCACCTCGAAGCTCATCGAACAGCTGCGGGAGGACCCGGTCGAACCCGTCGAGTGGGGCCGCAACCAGGCGGGCATGCAGGCTCGCGAGGTGCTGACGGGCGCAGAGGCCGCTTCGGCGGCCGCCGTCTGGCACGAGGCGCGGGAGGCTGCGATGCGCTATGCCGAGCAGCTGCGGGCGCTCGGCGTCCACAAGCAGATCGTCAACCGGGTGCTCGAGCCCTGGATGTGGGCCAGCGTCATCGCGTCGTCCACCACGTGGGACAACTTCTTCACGCTGCGCTGCCACCCGGACGCACAGCCCGAGATCAAGCGGCTGGCCGACCTGATGCGGGCGGCGTACGACGCTTCGACGCCGCGTCCCCTGGCGGCCGGCGAGTGGCACCTGCCGTTTGTGCACGACGAGGCCGACCTGGCCCTGCCCCTCGACATGCAGAAGCAGGTGGCCGTGGCGCGCGCGGCCCGGGTGAGCTACCTGAACCACGCCGGCAAGCGCGACGTCGATGCCGACCTCGTGCTGCACGGCCGGCTGCTCGACGCCGGCCATTGGTCGCCTTTCGAGCACGTTGCCATGGCCACCGACGATGGCGGCGCCTTCAACAACTTCGTGGGCTGGCAGGCATACCGCTGGCAGATGGAGCAGGCGCGCCAGATGGAGCTGGCCGACCCCGTCGTCGAGACGCATGCCTGACGCGGCCACGTCGTTCCGCTTCAGCATCGAGGTCGAGGTGCGCTGGAGCGATTGCGACGCCTTCGGGCACGTCAACAACGCCGTCTACCTGACCTACCTGGAACAGGCGCGCTTCGCCTATTGGCACGAGGTGCTGCCCGATGTCCCGTTCCCGGGGATGATCCTGGCCCGCATCGAGATCGACTATCGCGCGCAGGCATTTCCAGGCGACCGCCTCACCGTGAGGGCAGCGGTCACCGAGATGCGGACCTCGAGCTTCTGGACGGACTACGAGATCGCGAGAGCCGACGGCACCCTGGTGGCGCGCGCCCGCTCCGCCCAGGTGTTCTTCGATTACGGCACCCAGAAGTCGCTGCCGATCGACCCGCGCTTCCGTGAGCTGGTCACACGTTATGAAGGGGCTGCCTCGGCCTGACCGGGCTGGCTGGCGTCAGGCCCGCGCCTGGAAGAGCGCGCAGACGGCGCCTGCCGGATCGCGGATGACGGCATACCGTCCGGCATCCATCTCGAAAGGGGCCCGGAGCAGCCCCCCGCCCCTGCCGGTGGCCTCACTGATGGCCAGGTCGAGATCGGCGACGGTGAAGTACACGAGCCACTGCGCGGGCAGTCCCTCGTTCGGGCCGCGAGCGTGGCAGATGCCCGTCACATCCTGCCCCTCCATCGTCGTCATCGAGTAGTCGGCGTAGCCCTCGTCCATCGGCACTTCCCGGTACTCCCATCCGATGACGGCGCGATAGAAATCGCGGACTTCCGGAGCGTTGTCCACGGTGAGATCGACCCACCCGACGAGGCCGGGGGACGGCGTGTCAGTCATGCCGGCAGCATAACAAGTCCGGGCGCGCCGGGGGAGGGAAGGGGGCGGTTCGCCGGAGTTGAAAAAAAGGTGTTGACAGCCTTGTGAAACATTTCACATAATGCCTTCAAGCTGAAGGCGAGGGTATCCCGTTCTACTACCTTCGAGCCCGGCTGGAAGCGACCTCTTCCTTCCGGGTTGGTGAGCCTCGATACGTTACAAGGCCCGCCTGGTCATTGAGTTCCTCAGTACTATTCCCTCTTTACGCTGCCCTCCCTTCAGCCCATTCCCCCCAACGATTTCCCGGTTCGAAACCTCCCCGCGTGCGTTTCACGCGCCTGACCGTCGATTCGCCGTTGCCCTACACCGGGGGCCACGTGCATGCGTTTGTCGTGCACGGCGCGGTGCCGACGCTCATCGACGCGCCAACCGACCATCCCGACTTCCTGGCACGTCTGGAGGCGGCGCTTGCCGCTGCCGGTGACGGCCCGCTGCAGCAGTTGTTTGCGACGCATGCCCATCCC
The DNA here is from genome assembly GCA_023418055.1 of Acidobacteriota bacterium. GTDB lineage: Bacteria > Acidobacteriota > Vicinamibacteria > Vicinamibacterales > Vicinamibacteraceae > JAEZDP01. Next base: position 9,237 of record JAEZDP010000002.1, on the reverse strand, counting down.
GACCACGTCGCCGGTGCTGCCGCGGTGGCCGCGCGCTGGCCTGATGCCCGTCGTCTCAAGCGGCTGTGGCCCGCGCGTGACCCGCTGTCGCAGGTGACCTGGGAGGCCATCGACGGCGAGCCGATGCTGCCTGCGGGTGACACACGGCTCTGGGCGCTGGCCACCCCTGGGCATGCGCCCGACCACACGTGCTTCTTCGACGTGACCGCGGGCGTGATGTTTGCTGGCGACCTGGTCATCAACGGAGGGTCGGTGTCGATTCCGGCCTCGGCTGGCGGCAGCCTGACGGCCTACCTCCGCTCGCTGCGCTCGGTGCTCGAACTGCAGCCGCGGCGCATGCTGCCCTCACACGGACCCGAGGTGGATCAGCCCGCCTCGCTGTTGCGTGGCTACATCGCCCACCGCATGCAGCGCGAGCGTCAGGTGCTCGAACTGCTGACGGCGGGCATCGCCTCGCCCGACGTGATGGTGGACAGGCTGTATGCTTCGGTCGAGCCGTCACTGAAGCGGGCCGCGCGCGAGAACGTGCTCGCCCACCTTGCCAAGCTCGAAGAGGACGGCCGCGTGCGTCAGGGCGACGACGGCTGGACCCTCCTCGCGCGCTGACGCGGAGAATCCTCGCATGCCCTCACCAGTGCTGCTGCTGTACCAGACGTCCATCGGCCCGGTTGCACGCTTCGGCGACCGCAGCGTGCGCCTCGACCATCTCTCGTGGGATGCGATCCTGAACGGGCCGGCGCCCTACCGCGACGTCCGCGCGCTGGTGGAAGGCGGCGATGCGCTCGAGGCCACGACGACACTCACACTGCGCGCGCCAATCGGCACCCAGGAGGTGTGGGCCGCTGGCGTCACGTACTACAGGTCGCGCGACGCGCGGATGGACGAGTCGCGCGAGGCCGGCGGCGCATCCTTCTACGACCGCGTGTACGACGCGGCGCGGCCCGAGTTGTTCTTCAAGTCGACGGCCGCGCGTGTGATCGAACCGGGCGGTCGCATCCGAGTCCGCCACGACTCGCGCTGGTCCGTGCCAGAGCCTGAACTCGTGCTCGTGGTGAACGCCGCCGGCGCCATCGTGGGGTACACGGTGGGCAACGACGTGAGCGCGCGTGACATCGAGGGCGAGAACCCTCTCTATCTGCCGCAAGCGAAGGTGTACGACGGCAGCTGCTCTCTGGGTCCCGCCATCTGGCTCAGCCCCGAGCCGCCCGACCCCTCCACCGCCATTGCCATCGACATCCGCCGCGACGGCGCCACGGCCTTCTCAGGCGAGACGACCGTCGGCATGATCAAGAGGACGTTCGACGACCTCGTTGGCTACCTTCGCCGGGAACTGACGTTCGATACCGGCTGCTACCTCTTCACCGGCACCGGCATCGTCCCTCCCGACGACTTCTCGCTGGCGTCGGGCGACGAGGTGCGGATCACAATCGAGCCCATCGGGACGCTCACGAACGTCGTCGCCTGACGCCGTACGCCTGACGCCGTACGCCTCACGCCTTACGCCGTACGCCTTACGACTCGCCTTCCTCGGGCGCCGCCGACCGGGCGGCCTTGATGATCGCCTCCATGTGCGTGAGGTAGCGATCGAGGCCGACGCGTCCGGCCCGCGTCAGCGTGTACTCGCTGCGCGGCATGCGCCCCTCGAAGGTCTTGGTGCAGTGCAGGTAGCCGGCGTCCTCGAGCTTGCGCGCGTGCACGCTCAGGTTGCCGTCGGTCGTGCGCAGCAACGCCTTCAGGTCGTTGAACGACAGCTTCTCGTGCACGGCCAGCGCCGTGACGATACCGAGGCGCAGGCGCTCGTGTATCAGCTTGTCGAGATTGAGGGCCGACGTCGGATCGTCGTGCGAATCGCCCGGACGCACACGGGGTCGCCACCCTCGGAGTCGTCCAACCGGCAGGTCGTCCTGACCTCGCGCTTTGTCTGCGCCCATGGCAGCCCCCTCGGAAGCGACCCGCTCCGGGCCCGATCCCCGATCCGCGATCCGCGCTGCTGATGTTACGCCCGGGCATCCCCCTCGTACAATGTCGCGTATGCCGGACAACCCGAAGGGATACGCGAACCCGCATCTCCTCGTTCGCCCGACCGCCCTGGCGGCGCTGCTCGAGAGCGACGCACCACCCCTCGTCATCGACCTTCGCCCTCCCGAGGCGTACGCGGCCGGGCACATCCCTGGGGCGGTCCATCTCGATCTGTTCGGCATCAGCCTCATCGACACCGACCCGGCGCCGCTGCGGGCGTTCTTCTGGATACTGGAACACCTGCTCGCCTCACGCGGCGTGGCGGCGTCGAGGCACGTCGTGGTGTACGACGGGCAGTCCGGCATGCGTGCTGCGCGGGCGTTCTGGGCACTCGAGTACTTCGGGCACGAACACACCCGGCTGCTCGACGGCGGTTTCGGTGCATGGCAGGCGGAGGGCCTCCCGGTGAGTACGGACGCCCCGGCGGCCCAGTCCACCACGTGGACCGGCACGCGCATGGACGAGCGCCTCGCCACCTGGCGTGACGTCAACGAACGCCTCGGCCAGCCGGACGTCGTCGTTCTCGACACGCGCACCGCCGGGGAATACGACGGCACCACCGTGCGGGCCGCGCGCGGGGGGTGCATTCCCGGGGCCGTCCACGTCGAGTGGACGGACAACCTCGGTGCGGACGGCGCGTTCAAGCCCGCGTCGGAGCTTCGTGCCATGTACGAGGGCGCCGGCGTGACGCCCGACAAGGAAGTGCTGACATACTGCCAGGGAGGCTACCGGGCCGCCCACAGCTACATGGCGCTGCGGCTGCTCGGGTATCCCCGCGTCCGCCCATACCTCGGCTCGTGGAAGGAATGGGGCGACCGCCTCGACCTTCCCGTGCAAGTTCCGTAAGAGTACACTCACATGAACGCCATTCTCGATCACATCAACACGCGCCGCGACGACAGCATCAATCAACTCAAGCAGTTCCTGGCCATCCCGAGCATCAGCGCGCTGCCCGAGCACGCCGACGATGTCCGTCGGTGTGCCGAGTGGTGTCGTGCCGAGATGGCGCGCATCGGGCTCGACAAGGTGCAGTTGTTCGAGACGCCGGGCCACCCCATCGTGTACGGAGAATGGCTGGGTGCTCCGGGCGCCCCGACGCTGCTGTTCTACGGGCACTACGACGTGCAGCCCGTCGATCCGCTCGACTTGTGGGAGACGCCGCCCTTCGAGGCGTCCGTGCGTGAAGGCGCCATCTACGCGCGGGGAGCGGCCGACGACAAGGGCCAGATCTTCATGCACCTCAAGGCCATCGAGGCGCATCTTGCGGCCGGTGGGCGCCTGCCGCTGAACGTCAAGGTGCTGCTCGAAGGTGAAGAGGAAGTGGGCAGCGCCAATCTCGACGAGTTCGTGGCCGCGCACAAGGACCTGCTGGCCGCCGACGTCGTGGTGATCTCCGACTCGGCGATGTTCGACCGCGACGTGCCGTCCATCTGCTACGGCCTGCGCGGCCTGGCCTACTTCCAGATCGACCTGCGCGGCAGCAGCACCGACCTGCACTCCGGCTCGTATGGCGGGGCGGTGGCCAACCCTGCGATGGTGCTCGCACAGCTGCTCGCGCAGATGAAGGACAAGAGCGGACGCATCAAGATCCCCGGCTTCTACGATGCCGTCGTCGATCTGACGCCGGAGGAGCGGGCCGAGTATGCGCGCCTTCCGTTCAACGAGAAGCGGTGGGCCAAGGAGATCGGCGTGCCCAAGCCCGCGGGCGAGTCGGGCTACAGCACGCTCGAGCGCAAGTGGGCGCGGCCGACCTTCGAGGTCAACGGCCTGCTGGCCGGGTTCACCGGCAGCGGCGCCAAGACCGTCATTCCCGCGGTGGCCATGGCCAAGGTCAGCATGAGGCTCGTGCCCAACCAGGACCCCGAGACCATCGGGCAGCAGTTCGAGGCGTACTTGAAGAAGATCGCGCCGAAGTCGGTGTCGCTCACGGTCACCCACATGCACGGAGGCCGTCCGTGGACGACCGGGTTCGACAACGTATGGGTGCAGGCGGCCGCGCGCGCCATCGAGCAGGGCTTCGGACGGAAACCCGTGTTCGTCCGCGAAGGGGGCTCCATCCCGGTCGTCTCGACGTTCCAGGAGGTGCTCGGCCTGCCCAGCGTGCTCTTCGGCATCGGCCTGCCTGGCGAGAACGCCCACGCACCGAACGAGTGGCTGGACCTCGGCAACTTCCACAACGGCGTACTCGCCTCGGCCTACCTCTACGAGGAACTGGCGGCGGTCAAGCCGTAGCTCAGGGAAGCACCGACACGGTGACCGACGACCTGTAGGCCGGCCCGTGGTGCACGCGGTGCGTCGCGCGCACGAACTGACCTGCGCGTGCGCCGGGGATGTGCGTGAAGGTCTGCGGGTTCCGGTCGACGAGCGGGAACCACGACCCCTGCACATGCACCATCACGCGATGCCCCTTCCTGAAGGTGTGCGCGACGTCGCCCAGGCTGAAGGCGACGCGCGCCGGCTCACCAGGCACGAACGGCACGGGTGTCTCGAACCCCTCGCGGAACTTGCCGCGAAACGGCTCTCCGCGCACGAGTAGCTGCCGGCCGTCTTCGCCGGAGCCCCCCTCGACAGGGTGCACGTCGATGAGCTTCACGACGATGTCGGCGTCGGTGCCGGTCGTGGACATGTGGAGGTCGACGTTCACTGCGCCCACCACGGTCACGTCGGCGTCGAGCGGTTCCGACACGAACACCACCACGTCGTCGCGCGAAGCGGCAAAGCGCTGGTCGCCGGTCATGTAGTCGGACGGCATGCCCTCCGCCGACTGCTCCACCACCGGAACAGGGCGTAAGGGATCGCTGACCCACGCCGTCGTCGAGTCTGCACCGGCGGGCGCGTTCGTCAGCACGCCGCCCGTGCCCAGAAACCAGGTGCGTGTGGCGGTCGTGCGCGGCGGCCAGGTGTCGAACGTGCGCCAGCGAAGGGCGCCCGTGTCGAAGATCGTGGCCGCTGCAGGTGGATCGACCTTCCGGTCCTTGAGCAGACCGACGAAGAACGGGAACTCGACGTCCTCCCGGTAGTGGCGAGCGGTCGCCGAGCCCAGGGCGATCCGCCCCACGGTGCGCCCCTCGCCCAGGGCCCAACTGCCATGCGTCCACGGGCCCATCACCAGGTGGTTCCGTGTGGCGGGGCTCTGGTCGCGCACGGCCGCGTGTGTGCGCAGGGCGCCCCACAGGTTCTCGGCGTCGTACCAGCCCCCGACCGTCAACACAGCCGGCCTGACGCCCTCGAAATGCCGCCACACCGACCTGGCCTTCCAGAACGCGTCGTAGGTCGTGTGCTCGAGGTTCATCATCCAGTACGGGTTGTCTGCCAGCCCGTGGCGTCGCGTGGCGTCCTCGAGCGAGCCGAGCGAGAGATAGAAGGCGTAGGCGTCCGTGGTGCCGAAGTCGAAGGCGCGTTCGTCGGCCGGTAGCGTGGGCCGCGGCCCGCGCGGCGCGAAATTCACGTAGAAGCCGAAGTTGTGCGCCAGCAGGAACGCCCCGTGATGGTACGAATCGTCGTTCAGGTAGTAGTCGGTCACCGGCCCCTGTGGCGAGACGGCCCGCAGGGCGGGGTGCGCCTCGATCATCGCGCTCGACGCGTAGAACCCCGGATACGAAATCCCCCAGACCCCCACGCGGCCGTTGTTGCAGGGCACGTGCGAGGTCAGCCATTCGATGGTGTCGTACGCATCCGTCGCCTCGTTCGTGTCCTGCGGCCCACGCTCGTGGGGCGGCCGGTACGGGCGCACCTCCTCCCACACGCCCTCCGACATGTAGCGGCCGCGCACGTCCTGATACGCGAAGATGAAGCCGTCCTCCTCGAACAGCCTCGACGGTCCGAGCGAGCGTCTGTAGGCGTCGGCGCCGTACGGTGCGACGCCGTACGGCGTACGCTGCAACATGATGGGGTGGCCGCCTGGCGGGCAGGTGCGTGGCGCATAGACCGCCGTGTGCAGCCTCACGCCGTCACGCATCGGCACGGCGTGCTCCACCTTCAGGTACGTCGCGGCCACGCCGCGGCGCCGCATCTGGGCGTCCGCGCCGAGCAGCCCTGTCGCAAGTGCCAGGGCCGCCGTCACCAGCGACGTGACAAGCCGCGGATACCGCGCGAGTGGAGCCATCAGTCGCGTGCGAACGCAGCCCCCAGCGCCACGAGCACCATCAGCGCCATCACCGCGATGCCGCCCACCATCACCGATACGACCAGGGCCGGCATGGCGGCGTGCAGGGAGGCCGAGGTCGAGCCCCCCGTCGCCAACCGTGCAAGGGCATCGACGACGTGCTCGCCACGCAGCGCGAGCACCACGATGACGGCGAGGGCGGCGATGAACGGCTCTGCACGCTCCACGGTGTCGATAGGCAGCATCGAACGGCGCCTGGCGTCTCGCCGGGCATCGAGACGCGCACGCCACCACAGGTCGTCGGCATCGGGCAACGGCTCGACCTCTTCGGCCGCCGCCATCGCCAGCAGCGGCACGCCGATGGCCTCGACCTCACGACAAGCGCGACATTGCGCCATGTGCGCCCGCAGGTCGTCGGACCAGCAACCCGACGCCGCCGCGGTCAGCACGTCCGGTTCACGTGAGCACATCTCGCCATTCATCGCGTGTCTCCCGAGCCAACTCCCAGCATACCGGCAAGCTTCTGGCGCGCTCTCGACAACATCACCCGTACGCTGCCTTCCTTGACGTCCAGCGCCGCGGCGATCTCGCGGTGGCTGGCACGCTCGACGTACGCCAGCCACAACATCGTCCGATCCCTCAGGCGGAGCCGGCCGAGCGCACGCGTCATGTCGAGCTGCTCTCCGGGGCGTACGGCACGTGCCTCGAGCGGCACCCGATCGACGTCCACCGCATCGCCACCCTGGCGCTTCTGCCTGCGCCACGCGTCGTTCAGCAGGTTGGCGGCCACGCGATACAGGTACGCGCGCCGCTCTTCGACAGGGAGGTCGCGCGCCGGCGTCCGCAGCAGCCGCAGGTAGGCCTCCTGGGCGATGTCGTCTACGTCGTCGGCCCCCGCCACCCGTCGCAACCACGCGCGCAGGGGCCGTGCCGTCTCTTCGTAGAACAGACGGAAGTCCGCCCCGCTGATGGCAGCGGTGCCCTCGGTTTCGATGGGCAGCGCCGTCGTCGCCGTCGCCTGGGGGATGCGTCGCACCCGCTCGTCCTCGCGTCTCTGCGGCTCTGTCAGCGCGCTGCGCCGTGGGATTCGGCGTCGAAGAGGCCGAACGACCGCGACAGCACGAACGAGACGGCCGCGGACACGAGATAGCCGGCCCCCACGCTCAGCAGCATGATGCCGAGCACCGCAAAGCCTTCGGCCCCTTCACCCATCGAGAGCGTCTGGACGCCAATCAGCCGGCAGCCGATACCGGCCGCGATGAGTACGATGCCCACCTGCGTGGCACGCATGATGCGATGGGCCGGGTGGCTTCGCTCCATGGCGATCGAGTCGATGAACCGCGCGCCCCCGGGCGAGTCGAGGAACTCGCTCAGCTCGCGTGGCGTCTGCATGCGCTCGAGCAGCTTGTTGTGGAACTCCGAGACCACCTGCAGCTGACGGCGTCGCCGCATGCCGTCGATGACCACCCAGACGAGAAAGCTCAGTGAGCCGAATACTGCGATGATGCCGAAGACTGGCACGAGATCCATGGAGTGACTCCCCTTTCCATGAAGGTCAACGTCGCCTGTCGGGATTGGTTAACGGGGTATGCCCGGCGCCGCTGGCTCAGGTCACCCGCACTACCACGACCGTCTGGTCGTCGTGCTGCTCCATGTCGGCCGTGAAGGCGTCCACCGAGGCCTTCACGCGCCCGACGATCTCCGCCGCCGTGAACCCGTTGCGCGCAGCCTCCCGCAACAGCACCGCGAGCCGCTCCTCGCCGAAGTCCTCGCCGCTCTTCGAGTGGCTCTCGGTGATGCCGTCGGTCACAAACAGGAACACGTCGCCGGACGCGTACGGCACGTGCTCCTCCTGAAGCTCCTGGACGAACTGCCGCGTGGTCGTCAGGCCGAACCCGAGGCCAGGCGGCGTGTAGCGGTGCACGCGGCCGGTGGCGGCCTGGTAGTGCATCAGTGGCTGGTGGCCCGCGCGAGCCACGGTCACGGTCCGAGCACGCAGATCGAAGAACCCGCCCAGCGCCGTGACGAACGACCGCCGCTCGAGGTCGCGGCCGAGCAGATCGTTGGTCCTGATGAACAGCTCGAGCGCCCCCAACTCGAACGAGTGCAGCGAGCGGACAATGCCCTGGAGCTTCGACATGTAGAGCGCGGCCGACGTGCCCTTGCCGCTGACGTCGCCCACCATCGTCCCGAGCAGGCCGGGCACGCCGTTCAAGTAGTCGAAGTAGTCGCCGCCAACTTCCTGCGCGGGCACCGACATCCCGGCCACGTCCAGCCCCTCGACCTTCGGCGCCTCGTGCGGCAGCGACTCGATCTGGATGCGACGCGCAATGGCGAGTTCCTGGCGAGCGCGTTCCTGTTGTGCAAGGTTCTCGTAGAGGAACGCGTTCTCGACGAGCAGCGACGCCTGCGCCGCGATGACGTTCAGGAACGTGAAGTCGTCGGACGTGTACGCCGACTCCGAGAGCTTCTCGCCGATGAACAGCAACCCGCGCAGCTGGTTGTGGCCCCGAATGGGGTACAGGTAGTGAATCTCGGATCGACGCAGCGCGAGACGAAGCCGAGGCGGGGCGTACTCGGTGTCGAACTCCGCCGGCGATGCCTGCAGCGCCGCCAGCCCATCGTCGAGGCACGAGCGGCAGAAGATGTCCCACTCGTCCTGGTCGAAGCCCGTTGAGCGTTTCGCGGCAAAGATGCGCGAGCCCTCGACGAAGGCGACGCCCGCCTTCTTGACGGGCATCAGCCGGTCGATCACGGTGAGCAGGCCGTCGGCCAGCCCGTCGAGATCCATCCGGGCCCCCATCACCTCGGACAGTTCCTGAGACGCCTTGCGGTAGTCGTATCCCTCGCGGTAGTACTGCTCGGCGAGGAAGCGATGTCCGCGCTTGAGCAGCGCACGGAAGGCGAACGCGAACACGACCGCCGCCGCGATGAGCACGGCCTTCTCGATGACCGCACGCCGCTCGGCAGACACCGGCGACCCCAATACCTCGATGGTCTCGCCGGTGAGCCGGACGTTCGGCAGCGGCAGTTCCATGTGCACGAGCGACCACCACAACCAGATGCCTGCGCCGACGATGGCCGCGGTCCACGCGGAACTCACGAGCAGGTAC
>JAEZDP010000451.1 GCA_023418055.1 Acidobacteriota bacterium | reverse complement strand
AAGGGCGCCTTCACCGGCGCCGTGCAGGCGCGCATCGGCCGCTTCGAACTCGCCCACCGCGGCACGCTGTTCATCGACGAAGTCGCGTTGATGACCATGCCCATGCAGGCCAAGCTGCTGCGCGCTCTGCAGGAGCGCGAGATCGAACGCGTCGGCGAATCCAAGGCCATCAAGTTCGACGCCCGCATCATTGCGGCCTCGAACCTGGACCTGAAGAAGATGGTCAAGGAGGGCACGTTCCGCGAGGACCTCTACTACCGTCTCGCGGTCATCCCCGTGACGCTGCCGCCGCTGCGCGAGCGCAAGGACGACATCCCGCTCCTCGCCCGCCATTTCGTCCAGAAGTCGTGCCGCAACAACAACCTTCCGCCGCGCACGCTCACCCAGGACGCCATGCGCGCGTTGATGAACTATGCCTTCCCCGGCAACATCCGGCAGCTGGAGAACGCCATCGAGCACGCCGTGGCGATGACCGGGCAGGAAACCGAGATTCAGGCGCGGGCGCTGCCCGAAGACGTCGCCGCGCCGGGCAACGGCGTGATGATGCCGACCGTGACCATCCCCGACGAGGGCATCAACTTCACGCAGGTGGTGTCGGCGCTCGAGCGCGAGCTGATTCTGCGGTGCCTCGAGAAGACGGGCGGGAACAAGCGGCAGGCCGCCCGCCTGCTGCAGCTCAGTCGCACGACGCTCATCGACAAGCTCAATCGCCTGAACGTGGCCTCGGCGCCAGACGACGACATCTCGGCGTCGGCCTGAGCCCGGGTCCCGTCACCGCGCGGGCAGCCGCACCTCGACCCGCGTCGGCGCCACGAACTGCACCGTGCCCCGCGCGGCCGTCGCCAGCGCACGCGCCACGGGCAAGCCGAGGCCCAGCGCCCCCTGCCGCGACGTCCAGAAGGGCGCGAAACACGTCGCTTCGACCGTGTCCATGTCGACACCCGGACCCGTATCGGCCACGCTCACGACCGCCGTCCCGTCGCGCAGCGCAAACCCCACTGTCAGCGTGGGATCGGGACGGCCCGCCATCGCCTGCTCGGCATTGAGCAACAGGTTCACGAGCAACTGCTCGAAGTGCTGGGAGTCGATGGCCGCCGTCAGGCCAGACGGCCCAGCCTCGATGGCCACCGAGACGCGGCCACGCGAGAGGTGGAACCGGCGCAGCCCGAGCGCGCGGTCAATCGCGCGGGCCACCTCGGTCACCGGCAGCGCGTCGTCGCGCCGCGCGTAGGCGAGCAACTCCCGCAGCAGGCCGTAGCACCGCGTCGCCTGCGCATGCATCCGTTGCAGCTTCTGCACCACGTCGTCGTCGAGGCCGGGGCGGGTGGCGAGGATTTCCGCGAGGCCGCTGATCACCTGCAGGGCGTTGTTCAACTCGTGCGTGACGTTGGGCAGCAGTTGCTCGAGGTTGATCAGGCGATTGGCAAAGACCAGTTCGGCCTCCGGCAACGTGCGCACGGCGGGGACGAGCGTATCGGGCGGCAGAGACAGGGGTTCGGACGGAGTCACACGCGTTCCCGCACCGGCGACGGTTCAAGCGGAAGGCAGGAGCGCCGATTCTTCCTGCAGCCGATCCCACGCGGCCGGATGAGCCGGTGGGAGGTCCTCTAGTCTAACAAGTCGAGGTCTGCTCCATGCGTTTTCTCGTCGTCGACGATTCGTCCACCATGCGACGCATCATCATCAACACCCTCAACAAGCTGGGCCACCAGGACGTGGTGCAGGCAGGCAACGGACGCGAAGGCATCGAGCGGCTCGCCGACAGCGCGATCGACGTCGTCATCACCGACTGGAACATGCCCGAGATGAGCGGGCTCGAGTTCGTGCGCTCGCTGCGCACGGTGGACACGACCAAGCACCTGCCGGTGCTGATGGTCACCACCAATGCCGCACAGGACGACATCGTCGAGGCGCTGCGCGCGGGCGTGAACAACTACGTCGTCAAACCCTTCACGCCAGACACGATCAAGGAAAAGATCGATGCCGTCCTCGCCGGCTAGTCTCACTGCCCATCGGCGCCCCAGTGCCTCCGGCACCGGCGATGTCGTGGTCGACCACCTGGCTGAGACGCTGTCCGCGTGTGCGCGCGACGTGTTCGAGACCATGGTGGGTCGGATGCTCGACGAGCGGACACCGCGCCCCGACCCGGTGTGCCCCGCGGGCAACATCGTAGGTACGGTCGGCTTCACCGGATCGTCGGCAGGCCTTGTCGTCTTCCAGACCTCGTACGAAGCCGCCCGCGCCATCACCGCCAGCCTGCTGGGCTCCGACGAGGAGGACGCCTCGAGTCGAGACGACGTCATCGATGCGATTGGCGAGGTCACCAACATGATCGCCGGATCGTTCCGCACGCGCCTGGCGATCGAAGGTGACGCGTGGGCCATCACGGTACCGACGGTGACGCTCGGGTCCGACTTCTACATGACGCCGGTCACGACCGGCCGACGCACCGTGCTGCCCTTCCTCATGGACGACCAGGACGTGTTCGTGGAACTGGTCCTGACGCGACGTGTCGCACGCCAGTGACTCCCCCCGTGACGACCCCGACGCGCAGCGACAGCTTTCCGGCCCACCCGCAGTTTCCGTGGCTGCGGCCCGACGACCTGTCGCTGCCGATGCTGCCCGACCAGGCGATGCGGGCCCTGCAGCTGACTTCGGATCCTGAACTGACGGTGACGAAGCTGGCCGGGGTCGTCAGCAAGGATCCGGTGCTGGCCACGCGCGTGCTCGGCCTGGCCAACTCGGCGATGTTCGGCGCGCTCTCCCCGCTGCGGTCGGTGCAGGACGCCGTGGTACGCCTCGGGACGGGCTGTGTGCGCAACGTCGTGGTCACCGTGTCGATGCACGCGCAGATGGCCGCGCCCGACCTGTATGGCACTGAGGGCCGGCGTTTCATGGACCACGCGATCGGCACGGCGTATCTCGCGCGCCTCATCGCCGACCGTCTCGACGCCGACGTCGAAGAGGCCTTTCTCACCGGGCTGCTGCACGACATCGGCAAACTCGTCGTGCTCAAGACCGCCCACGCCCACCAGCGGCGCGAGGGTGCCACGATCTACCCCGAAGAACTGGCGGCCGCCATCACCGCGGTGCACGCCCAGTGTGGCGCGCTGGCGCTGCACTTCTGGCGCCTCCCCGACGAAGTGCTCGACGCGGTGCGCCACCATCACGACTACACGCTGGCCGTGGACCGGCGTGCCGCGGCCATCTGCTACGCCGCCAATCGCTTGAGCCATCGCTACGGGTTCGGCTGCACGCCCGAGGGCGACGACGCCAAGAGCGACCCGGTGTGGAAGGAATTCGGGCTCGACGAGGCCTGGCTGGAAGAGACCGACGCCCACGCCCCGGGCCTCTTCAACGCCGCGCGACAGACGCTGGGGTGAGGCAGGGGACGGACTAGGGTCTGCTGGCTACGAGCTACGGTCTGCTGGCTACAGGCTACGGTCTACAGGCTTCGGGGTACGGGGCCTCAAGGGCGCAAGGGGTTGGGAGCTTCGGCCAGCACCGCGCGCACCTTCTGCAGCAGGTCGTCGAGCGTGAAGGGCTTCTGGAGGAACGACGCGCCTTCCTCGAGCATGCGCCTGTCGCCGATGGCCTCGTCGGCGTACCCCGACACGAAGATCACCTTGAGTGACGGCTGCCGTGCCAGCAGCTTCTTGGCCAGCGCCGGGCCCCCCATCATCGGCATGACCACATCGGCGATGAGCAGGTCGATGGGCTGATCGCGGCGCTCCACGAGGGCCAGCGCCTGCGGGCCGTCCGAGGCGACGAGCATCTCGTAGCCGTGGGCCGCGAGCCACTCATGAATCAGTTCGCGCACGCCCTCTTCGTCCTCCACCAGCAGGAGCGTCTCGGCGCCGTCCGACCGGTCCGTTGCGACGCTCTCTGGCACGGGCCTGGTCGCAGAGAGCGGCCGGGCATCGGGCTCAGCCGGACGCCGCAGTGTTCCCACCGACTCGGTGATGCCGGAGAGCGGCAACATGGGCAAGGGCAGCTGCTCGACCCGTGGCAGGTAGATGCGCACGCGTGTGCCGCTGCCGAGTTCGCTGTCCACCCAGATGTAGCCGCCGCTCTGCTTGACGATGCCGTAGACGGTCGACAGCCCGAGCCCCGTGCCCTGCCCGGGGCCCTTGGTGGTGAAGAACGGCTCGAACGCCCGTGCCTTCGTCTCGGCGTTCATGCCAAAGCCGGTGTCGCTCACGGCCAGCAGCACATACGGGCCGGCAATGACGGTGAAGGGCTCGCTCTCATCGGACCGCGTCAGTTCGACATTGGCGCTCTCGATGGTCAGCTCGCCACCCTGCGGCATCGCGTCCCTGGCGTTCACCGCCAGGTTCATCAGCACCTGCTCGATCTGGGCGGCATCGGCGCGGACGTTCCAAAGCGCATCGGCGAGGCGGGTGCGCAGGCCGATGTCCTCGCCAATCAGGCGGCGCAGCAGCTGTTCGACGTGGTGCACGACCTCGTTCAGGTCGAGCACCGTCGGCTGCAGCACCTGCTGCCGGCTGAAGGCCAGCAGCTGCCGGGTGAGGGCGGCGGCACGATCCCCGGCCTTCTTGATCTCTTCGGCGTTGCGGCGCAGCGGGTCGTCGGCGTCGAGGCGGCCGAGCAGGATCTCGTTGTACCCGCCGATGGCCTGCACCAGGTTGTTGAAGTCGTGGGCGATGCCCCCGGCCAGCCGCCCGATCGCCTCCATCTTCTGCACGCTCTGGAGCCGGATCTGACTTTGGAGCAGGCCTTCCTCGGTCACCTGCCGCAGGATGGCGGTAGCCAGGATGTTGCCGATCGCCTGGAGCACGTGCCGCACGTTGCCGGGCAGCGCCCGGGCGCCGGCGTTCATCACGGCGATGGCGCCGAGTGGATGTTCGATGCCCGTGAGCCGCACACACGCCACGGTCTCGACGTTGTGCTCGCGCAGCACCGCCGGGAGCCCGAACTCGGGCGCGCGCGGCAGGTCGTCGAAGGCGACAAACGGCTGCTGCAGGACGTGCCGGCCGAACGACCCCGCGCCCGTACTCAGCGACACACGGCCGATGGTGCCCGGCCGCCAGCCGGCCCCGGCCCGCATGAGCAGCGTGTCGCCGCCCGATGACCGTTCGAGCAGCACGGCAAAGTCGGCGCCGGTGCTGTCGCACAACGCCGCCATGCCCGCGTCCAGCAGTTCGGCCAACGGCAGGCCCGCCAGCGCGTGCGCGCCGAGGTCAGCCACCGTCTGCAGGGCACGGGTCGAGCTCACGCGTCAGGACGCCTTCGGCACGTCCGCCTGCAGGGCGTCCGCGCGCTGCCGCGCGTCGCTGGCATACGGACTCTGGGGAAACTCGTTGACCACCCGCCGCAGCGTCTCGATGGCGTCGGCCGGCCGGCCGGCCTGCACGTACGCGTCGGCCAGGTGCATCAGGACACCGTCAGTGGGCAGCTCGCTGCCCGAGGCCGACAGCGACTGGAAGGTGCTGATGGCCGTGTCGAAGTCCTTGGCCCGCACCTGCACCGAGGCCAGGCCGAGCCGGGCCATCCGGCCGAGAATCGACGACCCGCTGCGGTCGATGACCGACTGATAGGCGCTGGCTGCCTCCTCGAGCCGATTCGCTTCGGCCATCAGCGAGGCGGCGTAGTAGAGCGCCTGCACGCCCGCGTCGGTCGACGGATAGGCGTCCGACACCGCACGCAGTTCGTCGATGACGGCCGACGTCCGCGCCGCCTCCGACGCAAAGGTCTCCGCATCGGCTGGCGGGGGTGTGCCGTCAGCAGCTGGCGCGGCAACGGGCCGGCCCGCCGTGTCGATCGCGGCCTGCAGCTGCGTCTGGGCCCGTTCCTCGGCACGGGCGCGCCAGGCGTTGTAGCCGAGCACCACACCGATGACGAGCACCACGGCCACGGCCGCCAGGGCTAGTGTGCGGCCATGCGACGCGACAAAGAGCGAGGCGGACGCCAGCGCGTCGGCGGCTTCGTTGTGCTTCAGACGTTCACGTTCCGATTTGTTCATACTGTCGCCGGGCGGGCAGACACACGTCCACCTTCGCCAGTGGTCTCCCGCCACGATGTGGTGAGCGTGCCCGGAGTCGAACCGGGGACCTGCCGCTTAGGAGGCGGCCGCTCTATCCATCTGAGCTACACGCTCGTGCCGGGTCGGGTGCATCCCGACCAACGGACATGATACCGCGAGGCCCGTCCGACGGCTGTGCTTCGGCCCTCGGCGCCCGTGCGCCCCGGCACGCCTCCCCTGCCCGTGGCCCGGCGCTACTCGTCGTAGGCCAGCACCACGTGGACGGGGTGCCCGTTCAATCGCGTGCGTCCACTGAGGAAGGTGAGCTCGATGAGAAACGACAGCCCGACCACCTCGGCGCCGAGGCCCTGCAGCAGCGACACGGTGGCCTGCGCCGTCCCGCCCGTGGCCAGCAGGTCGTCCACTACCGCGATGCGCTGTCCGGGCCGCACCGCGTCGGCATGCACCTGCAGCGCATCCGACCCGTATTCGAGGTCGTAGGACACCGTCACGGTTTCGGCAGGCAGCTTCCCCACCTTGCGCACCGGCACGAACCCCGCTCCCAGCCGGTCGGCGACGGCTGCGCCGAAGATGAACCCGCGGCTCTCGATACCGACCACGGTGTCCACCCCGAGCCCCTCGAGCGGCGTGGTGAGTCGATCCACCGCCAGCCGGAAGCCCTCGGCGTCGAGCAGCAGCGTCGTGATGTCGTAGAACAGAATGCCGGGCTTCGGGAAATCCGGCACGTGCCGGATCTTCGCTTTCAGGATGGACGTATGGTCAGCCATGCAGGCCGCACTTCCCTTTCTCAACTGCGAATCCGGAAGGCGGCCGCACCGTCGGGCCACGCCTCCTCACTCTCGACATCGTCCACGCGCGCCCCGGCCGGGCCCTGCCAGAGGCGCCACTCGAACCGCGACAGCGCCTCCGCCTCTCCCTCGGCCTCCAGCTCGACGTCACCCTCGGGCAGGTTCCGCACCCAGCCGGTCAGCCCTTCGGCCCGCGCAGCATCGACCACGTAGGCCCGAAAGCCCACACCCTGCACACGCCCCGACACCCTGAACCGGCGTGCCTGCACCATCGTTGTCTTCCTCGCGTTCGGACGGCCGCGCCCCGGGGCGGCTGGCCGCATCCCGCCCATGCGGCCCGGCGCGGCGCGGCGGCGCTATCCTATCGGCCCTCCTCTCCACTGACAAGCGCGCGGTCCGCCCGAGACGGGCCATCATCATCACGACTCGCATGCGCTCAGGTCGTCCCGCCCGTCATCCACAGGCCTCGCGGAGGTGGCAGATTCTGCAATCGGCGTGCGTGCTCCCGTTGGCACCTTCTGCAACCTCTCGCGGGGCGCAGCCTGCAAACACGGGCCGCCGTGGCCTGGCGCGCTCCTTGCTCCCATGGTTGGTGAGCTGTCGGAGGCTTGCCCGTCCATGCGCCGGAGTGACCGGCGATGGAGGGATGTATGGGTCGCAAGGGGTGGTGCTGGATGGCAGGGGCGCTGCTGTGTTGGACACCGACGGGCGTCCTGGCACAGAGCGTCAACATGGGCACGACGTTTCACGAACTGGAAGGGAGAGCGCAGCGGGTGGTAGCGACGTTCAGCGACGCGGAGGTCGAGACCACGCGTGGTCCCGATGGCGCGTGGCAGGCGACCCTTCGCGACAGGCAGGGTCGGGTGCGCGCGAGCCTGCGCGGACAGCGCGGGCATCGGTCCGTCCAGTTCCGGCCGCAGGGCCGGCCCGCCGACGCACGGGCCTTCGAGCTGGCGGAGTCCACGGAGGTCGGTCTCGACTGGGCTGCGCTCCAGACCTACGCCACCTGGACAGACGATGAGAGTGCGGCCCGGGAGGGGCAGACGATCGACCCGTCCGCCGGGCAGTGGGATGGGCACATCCGTCGCGATGCGCGCGCCCGGCGCGCCGTGTCGGCCGCACAACTCGGCGCCAGGCTGCAGCGCGTCCGCACGGAGTTCCCCGAGGTCGAGGTCACGGCCTCGGTCGACCAGCATCGCCGTGTGGCGGGCAAGGCCAAAGTGGACTACTCGAAGTTCACGGCGCGCGTGCGCGACCGTCGGACCGGGCGCGACAAGGGCTTCGTCCGCTGGTTCGACACCGCACAGGTGTTGACCTGGCAGATCGAGGGCGGCGGTTCGGGTGTCGTGATGCCCGACCGCCTGCGCGAGGGCTGGACCTTCACGCCGACGATGGCGTGGGCGAACGTGCAGGCGTACTACTTCGCGACACGGCCGCAGCATGCGGAGGTGGGTGGCCCCGTCGCCCGGCGGCTCGGGGATCTCTTCGCCCGTCCGGACCAGGCGCCCGCACTCGGGCAGGTGGCCTGGCTCGGCCCGGTGGCCGGGGTCTCGCAGACGCTGCCGTGGCGGCTGCCGCTCCCATCGGCGGCGGCCTTTGCCGGCGGCGGCGCGGCGGCCAACGAGCCTGGCTGCGATAACCTGCACTGGCTCGATCACACGATCTTCCGCGCGTGCTGCGACCGCCACGACACCTGCTACGAGAAGAGCGGGTGCTCGGCCTCGTCCTGGCGCTGGCCCTTCTCGGGCAGCTGGCAGTGTGCGTCGTGCAACGCGCAGGCGGTCTGGTGCTTCTGCACGCTGGCCAACCCGTATCACTGCGGCGGGTCGGGTGGCGGCGGTGGCGGTGGGGGGGGCGACGACAACGGCAACTGTGCCCGGACGGCCGGAGGCTTCTGTCCCGTCACCTGTTCCACGTGTATCTCGGCCTGACCGGGCATCGAGCCCGGCCGGTCGTGTGGCGACCAGGCACGGCGGCTGTCGTCGTTCCCGGTCCTCTCGAACGCCCTCGGATGGAGGTGGACGTGCTTCGTGATGCGCTGATCGCCCTTGCCCTGGTCCTCATGGCCGTGATCGTGCTCGGCACCGAGTGGAGGGGCGTCGAGGTCGCCGCAGAGGTCTGGCGCGACCGGCCGAGCCTCACACGCTGGGCCGTCTTCTACGCGCTGGTGGCGTTGCTCGGGGCCTGGGCCGGCCGCTGGCTGCCGACGTGGACCAGGCGCGCGGCGGTGCTCGTGCCCGTGCTGATCTGGCTCACGTGGCAACTGCAGGGGGGCACGTTGTGGCCGGTGGCCCTGGCGATCTACGGCATCGGATTGGCACTCAGCTGGGCGGTGGGCTGCCTGCTCGGAGCGGTGCGTCCCGCGACGCCCCGCGTCTGACTCCAGTCGTGCCGAGCGTCGTGCGTCCTGCAGGACCTCACCACGCGGTGCCCAGCCTCGCGATGAGGGCCGCGTAGGTCTCGATGCCGTCCCACAGGTTCTGCAGCCGCAGGTTCTCGTCGGCCGCATGCTGCTGGTTGTCGTGGTTCACGATGGGGACGGTGATGACCGGCGCGCCCAGCACATCGGCGAAGAGGTACAGGGGCAGGCTGCCGCCAAGGGTCGGCACCACGACGACCGGCGCGGCGGCAGCCTCCGCCACCACGCGGACGACCGCGCGCGACAGCGGCAGTGTGGTGGGCATGCGGTAGCCCGGGTAGCCCGTGCTCCATTCGAGGTGCACGAGGCGGCGGTGTGTACGCCGCAGCTCCGGCGCGGGCTCGTCTGCCACGACGTGGTAGCCGCGACCTGCGAGGTGTGCCTCGACGAGGCGTCGCACGTCGGCGGGCGTGAGGTCGGGCACCAGACGAAAGTCGATCGAAGCCCGGGCACGCACCGGAATTGCGTTGGCGGCGGCGTCCCCGACAGATCCCGCGTCGAGCCCGCGGATGTTCATGGCGGGCAGGGCGATGCTGTCGGCCAGGCGTCCTGCCACCTGCTCCGTCCGGCCGAGCGCGAGCTCGTCACGTAAGGCCGACTCGACGTCCGGGAGTGTCGCGGATACCGATTCCGCGCCGGCATCGGCCTTCACGCGGTCGGCGAAGCCCGCCATCAGGATGCGCCCCTCATCGTCGCGCATGCTGGCGAGCAGCGTGGCCAGTTCCGCGGCCGGGTTCGGCGCCCAGTTCCCGTAGTGGCCGCTGTGCAGTGGCCGCAACGGGCCGAACACCGTGAGCTCGAGACCGATGGTGCCGCGCACCCCGAACGACACCAGCGGACGTCGCGACTGGTGCACCGGACCGTCGCCGAAGATCCAGAGGTCGGCGCGCAGCGTGTCGCGATGTGCGCGCAGCAGCGCCTCGAGATGTGGCGAGCCGGCTTCCTCTTCCCCTTCGAGGAACACCTTCAGGTTCACGCTGGGCGCGATGCCCGCGGCATCGAGCGCGTCCACCGCCGCCAGGAAGGCGACGATGGGCCCCTTGTCGTCGGAGGAGGATCGTCCGTAGAGGCGCGCGTCAGCCGGCAGCGTGGCGGGCAGGGCGTCCCAGGCCAGAGGCGTGCCGCCGGCCGCGAGGGGGCCCGTGCGCAGCACCGCCTGCCAGGGTGGGTCGGTCCACTGGGCCTCGACGACGGGCTGCCCGTCGTAGTGCGCGTAGAAGACCACGGTACGGGTGGCGCCCGGCGTCGTCCGCTCGGCGTACACCGCAGGGGCGCCGGCCTCGGCCGACAGCAAGCGCGTCGCGAAGCGGCGTCGTTCGAGCAGGCCCTGCAGATGGGCCGCATTGCGACGGATGTCGTCGGCGTGTGCGGCCACGTTCGGCAGTTCCACGAGCGCCCGCAGTTCCTGGAGGATCTCGTGGGCGTGGGCGCGACGGTGCGCCTGCACCTTCTCGGTGACCACGGCAGCGGTGACCGGCGGTGGCGGCTGGCCTGCAGTCGGCAGGGGCAGGCACACGGCGAGTACGGTCGTCAGGAAGAACGCCCTGCGTACCCATGGGGTCCTCACGTGCGGTCGGCACGCAGGAGGACGAGGGGGGAAAGCGCCGCGAACCGGGGGACGCGCCATGGGCGGGAGGGTATCACCGGGCGCCGCGTGACGGTCGAGGTGTCGACCTTCCGTCAAGGGCACGTACAATAGGGACAGCACACACGTGCCGCACGCATCACGCAGTCGCGGCATCCAGTGCCTGTGCGCGCGACATCCGGTTGGCGGACGTCCGACGCCTCCGGGCTAGGGAGATCACACACGATGAGTCAAAAGGGACGCCTCACGCAGGCGAAGCGGGAACGGGAACGGGCAGTGGCGGAGCGCCGCCGGAAGAAGGCCGCCGAGCGGGCCGAGGCCAAGGACCGCCAGGACACCAACGTGCGCGCCAATCCCGACGAAGACCCGGATCTGGCAGGCATCGTCCCCGGCCCGCAGCCGCTCCAGGAGTGGCAGCGCGACGAGGCGCAGGAAGCGGACGAGCAGTAGGACAGTGCATCTGCGGGCAGGCGCTGCCGGAGGAACGCGGCCGCCTCGCCCCGACGTGCATGCCGCCTCCTGCGGCCGCCCGTCACTCGCTGCGGCCCGCGTTCCCGGTAACTTGTCAGCCGCGAGGCGGTGGGCTACTCGCAACCGCTGCGGGTTCGACATGAGACGCGGCGCAGACGGGAGCGGCGTCCAGCCCACGCCACGAGCGCACGGCGCTTCCGCCACGGCGGGGTCACGCCGGACGCCGCACCAGCAC
>JAEZDP010000444.1 GCA_023418055.1 Acidobacteriota bacterium | reverse complement strand
GGCGTTCCCTCGGCGGGCGCGTCGCGCGGCGGTGGCGACCGTCGCGGCGGCGCGTCCTGGGGAGTCGCGGCCGGGGGAGGAATCCGCTGCCGGCCACGGGGCACCATGACCTCGCGGGCACGCTCGTATGGGTCGTCACGGCCGGCCGACGGCGGCGGGCCGCCGTACGGACCCGGCGCCGGCGGAGCCACACGGGTGGGCGGGATCCCGCGCCGCAGGTCCCCCGTGGTGTCATCTCCCGTGCGGCTGCCGTAGCCGCTGCGTCCACCGGGCCGACCCATGCCGCTGCCGCCCCACACCCCGCCGGAGCCGTAGGCGGGTCCGTACCCGTAGCGGACCGGCGGTGCCACCCGCTGGGTGACGAAGGCGTCGAGGTTGGTGAGCGTCCGGGCGTCGACCGCGTACGGTGACAGGCCGCCACGCGCGCCGAAGCGCTCGGTCGGAATCACCGTCCAGGCCCGGAACGGATCGAGCGTGCCGGCGGGGTAGACGCCGCGCTGGGTGGCTCGCGGCGGACCACTCAGCCGGCTCCAGGCCCACGGGACGTCGCCGCGCGCCCCGAGCGGGCTCCAGCCCACATACCCCGGCCCGACGCTCCAGGTCACGCGTCCGGGGGACCAGCGACGCCCAGGCCGCCAGAACCAGCGGCCCCGCGGATTGACGTCCCAGGCGCCGTAATGGTGCGTCGGCCATCCCCAGGGATCCAGTCCGACCCACGTGGGGCCGTACCCGCCGCCGAAGGGCTGCCAGTAGCCCTGGGAGAACGGCCGCCAGTCAGCCCCGACCGCGGGGAACCACACCTGGCCCCAGGTCGGGTCCTGCTGCCACTGGCCATGTCGGTCGAAGACGTCGGCATAGGCCTCCAGGCGCGGGTCGCCCAGGTGGGCGCGCGACGGGCTCCGTTCGGCCGCGACGACAGGTTCACGCGCCCACTCGACGAAGGTGTCGAACGCGGCGGTGTTGAAGATCCGGGGCGCATCCGGGGCGAGCCCGTCCCGCACCGTCACCCGGTGCCCGGCGCTGACGCGGACGATGCGTTCAGGGTGATGCACGTCAGCGGCGCCTCGCACCACCTCCACGTCCACCACGCCTTCGTCCACACGGAACCGCACGTCGCTCGCGCCGGCCAGCACCACGGCGCCGGCGGGCGTGTCCACCCGCAGCCCGGTGGCCTCGTCGCGAGCCGCGGTGACGATGGCGCGTCCGGCGGTGAGGGCGAGCAGATCCGGGGACAAGGCGGCGAGGGTCGTCTGGCGATCAAGGCTCACGAGGCTCCCGTCCGACCAGATCACCTGGACCTGGGCCTGTCCGGACGTCACCCGGTCGCCGAACGCTAGATGTTCGCCGGCCACGGCCTCGTGTTCGTCGACGTCCCGCTGCACGACGGCGCCTGGACCGGCGATGCGCGAGAGATGGGGCAGGGGCTGGTCTGGGCCTGTCTCGTGCTCGACGGCCGGGGCTTGGGCCCCCACGCTGGCGGCCCACCAGGGCAGCAGCAGCACCACCGCCAGGCGATGGAATGTTCGACGCATGAGCGGTCCTTTCGCAGCCGGCGGCGGCTGCCCGGGTGGGACCCGCTGGCAGGGCTCCCACATGACGGCAGGCGATGTTCTCAGTATACGGCGCATGTCCTCTGTGCAACGCGCGAGCTGCCGCGCGGCGAACGAGGGCTGGAGGTCCGTGGACACATGGCTGTGCTATTGACAATGTCTCACTAAGCTTTTATGATACTCCTGTTATTAGGGCGGCTACTCTGGAGTGGAGCGCCGACTCACGACGCAACGTGCGAGGACTGGACATATGAGCAAGATCATCGGAATCGACCTCGGCACAACGAACTCCGTTGTGGCCGTCATGGAGGGTGGCGAACCCACCGTCATCACCAACCCCGAAGGCAGCCGCCTCACCCCCTCGGTGGTGGCTTTTGCCAAGTCGGGCGAGCGCCTCGTCGGCCAGGTGGCCAAGCGCCAGGCGGCCACCAACGCCGAGAACACGGTGTACTCGATCAAGCGCTTCATGGGACGCCGCTTCGACGAGGTGTCCGACGAGATGAAACTCGTGCCCTACAAGGCGGCGCCTGAGGGGAACGACGTGCGCATCGAGGCGGGCGGGCAGAAGTGGGCCCCCGCGCAGATCTCCGCGATGGTGCTCCAGAAGCTGAAGCAGGCGGCCGAGGAGTATCTCGGGCAGGCGGTGACCCAGGCGGTCATCACCGTGCCCGCCTACTTCAACGACGCCCAGCGGCAGGCGACCATCGAGGCCGGGCAGATCGCCGGTCTCGAGGTCAAGCGCATCGTCAACGAGCCGACGGCGGCGGCGCTCGCCTACGGGCTCGACAAGAAGGGCGAGCAGACGATTGCCGTGTTCGACTTCGGCGGCGGCACCTTCGACATCTCGATCCTCGAGGTGGGTGAGGGCGTGGTGGAAGTGAAGTCGACCAACGGCGACACGCACCTCGGGGGTGACAACCTCGACCAGCGCGTCATCGAGTGGATCATCGCCGAGTTCAAGAAGCAGGAAGGCATCGATCTCGGCGCCGACCGCATGGCGCTGCAGCGGCTGCGTGAGGCGGCCGAGAAGGCCAAGATCGAGCTCTCGAGCACGATGGAGACCGACATCAGCCTGCCGTTCATCACCGCCGATCAGAACGGCCCGAAGCACCTGTCGCTGCGCCTGACGCGGGCGAAGTTCGAGTCGCTCGTCGACGACCTGCTGCAGCGTGCGATGGGGCCCACCAAGCAGGCACTGGCCGATGCCGGACTCGCGCCGAATCAGGTCGACGAGGTCGTCCTCGTGGGCGGCTCCACGCGGGTGCCGCGCATCCAGCAGATCGTCAAGGACTTCTTCGGCAAGGAGCCGAACAAGAGCGTCAACCCCGACGAGGTCGTGGCCATCGGGGCCGCGGTGCAGGCCGGCGTGCTGTCGGGCGACGTGAAGGATCTGCTGTTGCTCGACGTCACCCCGCTCTCGCTCGGCATCGAGACGCTCGGGGGCGTGATGACCACGCTGATTCAGCGCAACACCACCATCCCGACGCGCAAGAGCGAGACGTTCTCGACGGCCTCCGACAGCCAGCCGAGCGTCGAGGTCCACGTGCTGCAGGGCGAACGCCAGCTGGCGCGGGACAACAAGAGCCTGGGCAAGTTCCACCTGGACGGCATTCCGCCGGCCCCGCGTGGCGTGCCGCAGATCGAGGTGACCTTCGACATCGACGCCAACGGCGTGGTGAACGTCTCGGCCAAGGACCTGGCCACGTCGAAGGAGCAGAAGATCACCATCACCGGGTCGAGCGGCCTGAGCAAGGACGAAGTCGACCGCATGACCAAGGACGCCGAACTGCACGCCGAGGAGGACAAGAAGCGGCGTGACGCAATCGAAGCGCGCAACCGCGCGGACCAGATGGTCTACCAGGCCGAGAAGATGGTCGCCGATGCCGGCGACAAGCTCTCGGATGCCGAGAAGCAGCCCATCACCGAGGCCGTCGCCGACGTGAAGAAGGCGATGGAGGGCGAAGACGCGGCGGCCATCGACAGCGCGATCGAGCGGCTCACCCAGGCGCAGCACAAGGCCGCCGAAGTGCTCTACCGGCAGCAGGCCCCCACGGGTGGTGAGGCCGGTGGGCCTGGCAGCCCTGGCGGCCCTGGCGGCCCCGGCACGGCGGCAGGCGCCGGTGCCACGGGTGGTGCCGCCGATGGCGACGTGATCGACGCCGAGGTCGTGGACGAGAAGTAAGCCGATGAGCCTCTACGACCACCTGGGACTGAGCCGGGGGGCCAGCGCCGCCGACGTGCGGCGCGCCTATCGCCGCCTGGTGCGGCGGTACCACCCCGACCTCAACCCGGGCAACGCAGAGGCCGCGAGGCGATATGCCGACGTGACGCGGGCGTTCGAGACGCTGGGCGACCCCGTCCGTCGGCAGGCCTACGACGAACATGGTCAGGTGACCGATCCCGCGCGTCCGGCGGACGTGGCGTTTGCCGGCTTCGACTTCTCGGTCACCGTGGCGGGAGGGGCGGCGTCGACGTTCGGCGACCTGTTCGCCGATGTCTTCCATGCCGCCGCCGACGCCCGTACCGCGCCGCGGCTGCGTGCCTCTCAGCCTGGGGCCGACATCCACGGCAGCGTCACGCTCTCGCTGGGCGAAGTACTGCACGGCGCGGTCCGCGTCATTGACGTGGCGCGACGCGTCGCGTGCGCGACGTGCGCGGGGGGCGGGAGACTGGAGCGTCCGGCGGCGCCCTGCGGGGCGTGTCAGGGCGAAGGCCAGGTCAGGCTCGCCCGGGGCCACATGGCGTTCGTGCGGCCCTGCACCGCATGCGCGGGCGAGGGCGTCGTCAGGCACTGGCGATGCCCCGCCTGTCAGGGCGGCGGGGCCCAGACCCGTGTAGAGCCGCACCACATCACGTTGCCGCCCGGCCTCAACGATGGCGACGAGTGGCGTGAACGCGGGGCTGGCCACGCCGGGGTGGGTGGTGCACCGGCCGGCGACCTCCGCCTGACGGTGGCCGTCACCCCGGACCCGCACTGGCGGCGGGTGGACAACGACCTGCACCGCGTCGTGCCGGTGGCCATTCACGAGGCCGTGCTGGGTGTGCGGCTGGACCTCGACACGCCGGATGGCCCGGTCCGCTTGCGTGTCCCGCCGGGCACGCAGGGCGGGCAGCGTCTGCGGCTGCGCGGACGTGGCGTGCCGTCGCGTCGGACGGGCACGCGCGGAGACCTCGTCGTCACCGTCCATCTGGTGTTGCCGCGGGTGATTGACGCACGCGGCCGCGAGTTGATGGCGGAGTTCGCGCGTCTGCACCCCGAAGACGTGCGCCAGCACCTCGACGCCGATCGGGCCTGAACCGCCCCTCGTTTGCAGCCAGGCGCTGCGCTGACGCCCGTACGACGGGCAGGTGAGCCATCATGACCACGCGACGACCGGGCAAAGCCCACTACATGATCAGTGCCGTCGCTCAGCGGTACAACATCCATCCCCAGACCTTGCGCCTGTACGAGCGTGAAGGACTGCTGCGCCCTTCACGCACCGAAGGCAACACGCGGATGTACGCCGACGAGGATCTCGAACGCCTCGAGACCATCCTCACGCTCACGCGTGAACTCGGCGTGAACCTGGCCGGTGTGGAAATCATCCTCAACATGCGCGAGCGCATGGAGCAGATGCAGCACGAGGTCAACGAGTTCATGGGGTACGTGAAGCAGGAGATGACGCGCGGTCTCGGCGACTGGGAACAGCGCCTTTCGACCGCCATGGTGAAGGCCTCACCGGCCGGCCTCGTGCGGTCGCCGTCTGCCCCCGTCGACGACGAGCCGCCCGCCTGATGGCGCGTTCCGTGTGTCTCGTCGCGACGACGGTCTTTCCGAGTATGATCCGGGGCTGCAGGTGACCGCCCCCATGTCTTGTCCCCATTGCCAAGGTACCGGTTGGATGCCGTTCGAGCGCGACGGCGTGCAGCGCGTCAAGCGGTGCGAGTGCTGGCGCCAGACCTCACTCGACAAGCGTCTCGGCGAAGCGCGGATTCCACGCCGGTACCTGCATTGCGACTTCGACAACTTCGTGGGCTACGGCAACGCGTCGCTCGAACGGGCGCTGGCAGCGGCACGGGCGCTCGTGCGCGACTTCCCCGTGCGCGAGCGTGGGCTCTTCCTGCTCGGCCCGCCAGGCGTGGGCAAGACCCATCTGTCAGTGGCGGTGCTGCGGCACCTGATTCACTCGCGCGGGGCGCGGGGCGTGTTCTACGACACCCGCGATCTCTTGCGCGTCATTCGCAGCACCTACGACCCGGTCGTGCGGACGACGGAACTCGACGTGCTGCGTCCCGTGATGCAGGCTGACGTGCTGGTGCTCGATGACCTCGGCGCCGAGAAGACGTCGGAATGGGTCGAAGAGACGCTGAACCTCATCGTCAATACCCGTTACAACGAGAAGCGTCTCACGCTGTTCACGTCCAACTTCGTCGACGATCCCGACGCGAGTGCGCCGGAGTCGCTCGTGTACCGCATCGGCTTCCGCATGCGATCGCGGCTGCACGAGATGTGCGACTTTCTCGACCTCGACGGCGCCGACTATCGGGAACTGCCCGCCAACGGCGGCGAAGCCGATCTGGTCGCGCTGTGGCGCATGCGGCAGAAGCCGGCGGCGGCGCGGTTGCCAGGCAAGGCCGGCACCCCGTTGCGGGCGCGGCTGAAGGACGGTCCGCGCATCGGCACCGGCGCCGCGCCGGAGTTGCGGTGGCCCGGTGGCCGTGCGGGCACGAAGTAGCGGCGTGCTCGGGCTCTACCTGCACATCCCGTTCTGCGCCGCGATCTGCCACTACTGCAATTTCAATCGCGGCCTCCTCGACGAGGCCGTCAAGGCCCGCTACCTGCAGGCGCTGCAGCGGCATGTCCGCCGCGAGGCCGACGGCGCGGCCGTCGACACGATCTTCTTCGGCGGCGGCACCCCGTCATTGCTGCGTCCCGACGAAGTGGCCTCGGTGCTGGCCACTTGCCGCGCGTCGTTCGACGTGTCGCCCGGCGCCGAGATCACGCTCGAGGCCAACCCCGAGACCATCACCCCCGAGTCCCTCGCCGGCTACCGCGCGGCCGGCATCACGCGACTGTCGTTCGGCGTGCAGTCGTTCCGCGACGACGAACTGCAGCGACTCGGTCGCGTCCATGACGCGGCGCGCGCCCGCCAGGCCCTTGGGGATGCGCGCCGGGCCGGCTTCGACGACATCAGCCTCGACCTCATGATGTGGCTGCCCGGCCAGTCGGTGGTGCAGTGGCTCGAGTCGGTGTCGGCGCTCGTCGACGCCGCTCCGGATCACGCCTCCCTCTACCTGCTCGAGTTGTATCCCAACGCCCCCTTGCAGGAACTGATGGCCCGCCAGCAGTGGTCGCGCACCGCCGACGATGACGCGGCGGACATGTACGAGGAAGGCCTGCGGCTCCTAGAGGACGCAGGCTGGCAGCAGTACGAGATCTCCAACGTCTCGCGGCCCGGCCGGCAGTGCCGCCACAACCTCAAGTACTGGCAGGACGGCTCATGGCTGGCCTTCGGGGTGGGCGCGCACGGGCGACGGCACGGCCAGCGCTTCCGTCACGTGGCGTCCATCGACGAGTACGTGACGCGCGTCGACGCGGGCGCGGACCCGGTGGCGGAACGCACCTGCCTCTCGGCTGAGGAGGGCCTGGCCGAGGCGCTGTTCATGGGGCTGCGGCTCAGCCAGGGTGTGTCGCTGTCCCGGCTGTCTGACGTATACGGTATCGATGTGCTGGCCCGCTATGGCCCTGCGCTCGAGCCGGCACGTGAGGCTGGCCTGCTGGTCGTCGACGGGGATACGATGAGGCTGACACGACGAGGCCTGCTGCTTTCGAGCGAGGTCATGCAAGTATTTGTATGAGGGCACGGATACGCTACAGTAGCGGCCCTGACCACATGCTTCCGTACCGAGGAGGTGCTATGCAGTTGACGTTCTGGGCGCCGAGTGTGCGCCGCGCGGGTATTCGAGCCACGTTCACCGCCGCTGTCCTGTTGGCCAGCGGTGCCACCTTCCATGCGGCCGCGCAGTCGCCGGCGCCTCAGCAGCCGACGCAGCCGGCGCCGACCGATCCGACGCAGCCCGCACAGCCGGCGCAGCCCGGACAGCCGGGACAGGAGCAGGCGGCTCCCGAGGCGCCGACACCGCCGCAGCTCACGTTCGATACCGATTACGTGATCTGGTTCTACGCCGTGAAGGGGGAGAACGGGGCCGACTTCGAGCGCTTCTTCGGACGCGTGAAGGAAGCCATGGCCAAGAGCGACCGGATGGAGCGTCGGCAGCAGGCGCAGGGCATGAAGCTGCTGAAGTCCACGGCCAGTGCGCCCGACGGCACGATGACCTACGTGCTGCTCATCAATCCGGTGACGAAGGGGCAGGAGTACAGCCCGGGCATGCTGCTGTTCGAGGTCTTCCCGTCGGAGGCCAAGGCGCTCGTGGACGAGCTCCAGGGCTACATCAACGAAAAGGGCCTCAACGCGGCCGTGCCCATGAACACGGTGCTCGAACTCGGCGGCATGTAGCTGCCGATCGTGATCGCGTTTTCGACCCCGGACGGCCACCCGCGCACGTTCGGGGTCTTTTCACGTATGCGTCTTTCGTGTTGTTCTCTGCTGCTGGGGCTCGTGGGCCTGGCGCTGCCCGTCGCGGCCCAGGAGCCACCGCCTGCCCCCACGCCTGCCGACGCCGCGGCCCCGGCGACTGCCGGCGAGCCTGACACCCCGGTGGTGCCGAGGGCGCTCGCACTCGAGGGACCGGTGGCCATGGTCTTTCACACGATCAAGGCCGACAAGGTGATCGAGTTCGAACAGCTGTTCACCCGGCTGCGCGACGGGCTCACCGCCAGCAGCAACGACGTCCGCCGCCGCCAGGCGGCCGGATGGCGCCTGCTCAAGCAGGTGGCGCCCACCGCCGAGGGCCACATCATCTACGTCGCGGTGATCGACCCTGTCGTGGTCGGCGAGGAGTACGACATGGCGCGCCTGCTCGACGAGGTCTACCCGGACGAAGGTACCGCGCTCTATCAATCGCTGCTGGCCGCCCACGTGCAACCGACGGTGCAGGCGGCGAGCCTGACGGCCGTGACCACGCCGGAGGCCCAGCCATGATGGCGGTGCTGTTGGCCGGCTGGCTCGGCGCGCTCTCACCCGTGCCGCATCCGCAGCCGCCTGTGCCATCACCCGTTGCCCCCCCCGGCGCCGCGATCGCCGACGCCGCGGCTTCCGATCTCTGGCTGGTGATCTACAACGTCCAGCCGACCCGCGTCGGCGAGTTCGAAGCCATCGCGCGGCGTGTGCATCAGGCGATGCGCCAGAGTCCCGACGAGCGGCGGCGCCGCCAGGCGGCCGGCCTGCGCATTCACCGGTCGGCCCTGCCCAATCCCGACGGCAACGTCGTGTACTTCGTGCAGGTCCCCACCGAAGCCGGCAACGACGCGGAGCGGACAGGGCTCGACGTGCTCATCGACGCCGTGCTCCCTGCCGAGGCCACGGCCCTGCGTACCAGCCTCGAGGCCGTTCTCGACCCGCGCAATCCGAGCGGCAACACGTTGATGCTGGCCGTGCGCTGAACGGAAGGAGCCATGCAGTTCGAGCTTTCGGACGACCAGCGGCTGCTGCGTGACAGCGTCGCGGAGTTCGCGGCGCGGGAGATGGCGCCCCACGTGTCGGCGTGGGACGAGGCGCAGCAGTTTCCGATGGCGCTGCTGCCGCGGCTTGCCGAACTCGGCCTGCTGGGCATCCAACTGCCCGAGCGCCATGGCGGCGCCGGCATGTCGGCCGTCGACTACTGCGTCTGCATCGAAGCCCTGGCGCGCGTGGATCCCGCCATAGCCCTCAGCGTGGCGGCACACAACGGCCTGTGTGCCGCGCATCTGGCGATGTTCGGCACCGACGCCCAGAAGGACCGCTGGCTGACGCCGCTCGCCGAAGGCCGGTACCTCGGCGCCTGGGGCCTCACCGAGGCCGGCTCGGGCAGTGATGCGGCGAGCATGGCCACCACAGCCACGCGTGAGGGCGACGGCTGGCGGATCGACGGCGCGAAGACCTTCACCACACACGGCAACATCTGCGGCGTGATGGTGGCGATGGCCGTCACCGACAAGGCGCGCGGAGCACGGGGCATCTCGGCGTTCGTCGTGCCGGCCGGCACCGACGGGATGACCGCGGGACGCAAGGAGAACAAGCTGGGAATGCGCGCCAGCGAGACGAGCGAAGTCGTCTTCGACGGCTGCCGCGTACCGGACAGCAGCCGGCTGGGTGGGGTGGGCGAAGGCTTCATCAACGCGTTGCAGGTGCTCGACGCGGGCCGCATCGGCATCTCGGCGCTCGCCGTGGGCCTCGCGCAGGGGGCCTTCGACGCCGCGCGGCACTACGCCCGTGAGCGTCGCCAGTTCGGACAGCCCATTGCGGCCTTTCAGGGGATCCGTTGGAAGCTTGCCGACCTGGCCACGCGTATCGATGCCGCGCGCCTGCTGACCTATCGCGCCGCCGCCATGCGCGACCAGGGCCTGCGCACCACGCGCGCCTCGTCGATCGCGAAGTTGTTCAGCAGCGAGGTCGCGGTGCGGGCCGCCGAGGAGTGCGTGCAGATCCACGGCGGCTATGGCTTCGTGAAGGACTATCCGGCCGAGAAGTTCTTTCGTGACGTGAAGCTGCTGACGATTGGCGAGGGCACCAGCGAAATCCAGCGCCTGGTCATCGCAAGGCAGTTGCTCGCGTGAGTGTCGCCTCGCTTGCAGCGGCCGTCCGCGCCGGTGATCTGCGCGCCATGGCCCGCGCGATTTCACTCGTCGAGGACGACCACCCTCAGGCGCATGCCCTGCTGGCGGCGCTGCATCCGCACACCGGCCGCGCCTACCTCGTCGGCGTGACCGGCGCTCCGGGGGCAGGCAAGAGCACCCTCGTCGATCGCCTCGCCGCGCACCTCCGTGCCGGCGGGCAGACGGTGGGCATCCTGGCCGTCGATCCCACCAGTCCCTACACGGGCGGCGCGCTGCTCGGCGACCGCATCCGCATGCATCGTCACGTCCTGGACCCCGGCGTCTTCATCCGCAGCATGGCCACGCGCGGTCACCTCGGAGGGCTCGCCCAGGCCACGGCCGATGCGGCTCTCGTCCTCGATGCCGCCGGCCGCGACGTCGTCATCATCGAAACGGTCGGCGTGGGGCAGGACGAGGTGGAGATCGTCCGCACCGCCGACGTCTCGGTGGTCGTCGTCGTGCCCGGCACGGGCGACGATGTGCAGGCGCTCAAGGCGGGCCTGATGGAGATTGCCGACGTCTTCGTGGTGAACAAGGCCGATCGAGAGGGTGCCGATCGGGCCGTGGCCGCCATCGAGTCGATGCTGGTGCTCGACGCCCCGCACCCCGGCGCGTGGCGCCCGCCCATCGTGCGCACCACCGCGGTGTCGGGCGAGGGCGTGGACGCGTTGTGGGCGGCCATCGGCGCCTTCCGTGCGCAGACATCCACGGCACTCGAGGGGCGGCGTCGGCTGCGGGCGGCCCATCACCTGCGCGAGGTGCTCGGGCGCCGCTTCCTGCGGCACGTCGAAGACACCGTGCTGGCGGCCGACGCCTTCGACACGCTGGCGGCGGACGTCGCGGCGCGGCGGGTGGACCCGTGGGCAGCGGCCGACGCGGTGTTTGCACGAGTGGTGAGCGGCGACCCACGGCGCGACAACGCTCTGGCGGGCGAGACCAGAGGGCGACTCGACCACGTGGGCATCGCGACGCACGACGCTGGCGCGCTCGCGCGGTTCTTCCGCGAGCACTTCGGGCTCGAGACGAGCGCCGTGGAGCGCGTGGAGGCGCAGGGCGTGGCCGTGCGGTTCGTCGAGTCGGCCGGCGCGCGCCTGGAACTGCTCGAGCCGCTGGGCGCGGACACGCCGGTCGGGCGGTTTCTGGACAAGCGCGGGCCGGGCCTGCATCATGTGGCGCTGGCCGTCGAGCATCTCGACGACCTGCTGCGCACGCTCGCGGCTCGCGGCGTGCGGCTCGTCGACGCGAGCCCGCGCCGTGGCGCTGGCGGCAGCCGTGTCGCCTTCGTGCACCCGTCGGCCACCGGGGGCACCCTCGTGGAACTCAAGGAGCGCAAGTAGCACGCGTATGTCTTCTCTTTCGATTGGCATCATCGGCGGCAGCGGCCTCTACGACATGGCCGAACTGACCGACCGCGACGAAGTGCGGCTCGAGACGCCCTTTGGCGACCCGTCGGGGCCCTACATCACCGGGACGCTGCGCGGCCGCCGCGTGGCCTTTCTCGCGCGGCACGGGGCGGGACACACGCTCACGCCGTCCGAGCTGAACTTCCGCGCCAACATCTACGGCTTCAAGTCGCTCGGGGTCGAGCGGATCCTGTCGGCCAGCGCGGTGGGCTCGCTGCGCGAGGACATCGCGCCGCTGCATCTGGTCGTGCCCGACCAGTTCATCGACCGGACGCGGGGGCGCGTGAGCACGTTCTTCGGTGATGGCATTGCCGGCCACATCGCCTTTGCCGATCCGGTCTGCGGCACGCTCGCGCGGCTGCTTCATGACAGCGCCGTCGAGACGGGCGCGACCGTCCACCGGGGCGGCACGTACGTGTGCATGGAGGGCCCGGCGTTTTCGACCCGGGCCGAGTCGCACCTCTATCGCAGCTGGGGCGCCAGCATCATCGGGATGACCAACCTGCAGGAGGCCAAGCTCGCACGCGAAGCGGAGATCTGCTACGCCACGCTCGCCCTGGTCACCGACTACGACTGCTGGCACGCCGACCACGACCACGTCACCGTGGAGATGGTCATCGACAACCTCACGCAGAACGCACGCACCGCGCAGCAGGTGATCGCAGCGGTGGTGGGCGCGCTCGCGCCCGGCGAGCGCACCTGCGCCTGTGCCACGGCACTTTCGACGGCCATCATCACACGGCCCGACGCCGTGCCGGACGACACGCGCCGCCGGCTGGACGTCATCATGGGCCGGTACCTGGCCTAGGTCTCCACGAGATCCTTCTACACTACGGACGACATGCGTAATCTCATCGTGACGGGTTCCATCGCCTACGACTACCTGATGACGTTCCCGGGGACGTTCACCGACCTGCTGCTGCCCGAGCACCTCTCGCGCCTGAGCCTGAGCTTCCTCGTGGACGAGATGGAGAAGCGGCGTGGCGGCTGCGCGCCGAACATCGCCTACACGCTGGCGCTGCTCGGTGAGCGGCCGCGGCTGATGGGCACGGCCGGACAGGACTTCGACGAGTACCGCCGGTGGCTCGAGGCGGCCGGCGTCGACACGGAACTCGTCGCGCAGGTGGACGACAAGTTCACTGCGTCGTTCTTCTGCAGCACCGACCGCAGCAACAACCAGATCGCGTCGTTCTACACGGGCGCCATGGCCGACGCCGACACGCTGTCGTTCAGGACCGCGGGGCCGGCCGATCTGGTCATCATCTCGCCCAACGATCCGAAGGCGATGGTGCAGTACGCCGAGGAGTGCCGGACGCTCGGGCTGCGCTACATCTTCGACCCCGGGCAGCAGTGCGCCCGGATGGACGGCGCCGAGCTGAAGGCCGGGCTCGTCGGCGCCAACATCGTCATCTCCAACGACTACGAGTTCGAGCTCATTCGCGAGAAGACGGGGCTCGACTCCGGCGCCCTCCTCGAGCGGTCGGAAGCCGTCATCGTCACGCGCGGGAAGGACGGGTCGTCCATCCACACCCGCGACGGGCAGGTGGACGTGCCGCCCGTGCCCGAACAGCGGGTCGCCGACCCCACGGGCGTCGGCGATGCGTATCGTGGCGGGCTGATGAAGGGCCTGGCCATGGGGGCCGACTGGCAGACATGCGGTCGGCTGGGCAGCGTCGCGGCCACCTACGCGCTCGAGCACGTGGGCGGACAGAGCCATGCCTACACGGTCGACGAGTTCCGCACACGCTACGAGGCCGAGTTCGGCGCGCTCGCGCTGGCCTGAGATGCAGCCCGGGGCGGGCCGACGACCCACACGCTGGGCCGTGTCGCTGCTGGCCCTGGTCGCCCTCACCTGGGTGCTGCTGCTGGCCGCTGCGCCCGTCGTGGCCGCCCGGCCTCCGTCGGAGCGTGCCTCCCTGGCGGTGGCAGCGTTCTACCAGGCCGCCGGGCAGGTGTGTCACCAGCGCGTGGCGCGGTCCTTTGCGCTGCAGGGCGTTCCGCTCCCGGTCTGTGGCCGGTGTCTCGCGTTGTACGTGGCCGGTGCGCTGGGCGTTGGTCTCGTCGCGGGGCGGACGTGGTGGTCGGCCCGACCGCTCGACACGCTGACCCGTCCGGCCTGGGCACCGGCACGATGGACGCCGGAGGCCGCGTGGCTGGCGCTCGGCGCGCTGCCGCTGGCCGCCACCCTCCTGTGGGAAGCGTGGGCAGGAGACCCCGGGAACGTGGTGCGGGGCATCGGGTCGGCGCCGCTGGGCCTGGTGGCAGGCTGGGTCGCCGGGCGCGGCCTGGCGGCAGGCGGCGTCGGCCCTGCCTCGTGAGTCGGGTACACTGCTGGGCGTATGAGGTCGTCGGCCGTTCCTGCGCGAGAGACCGCGCCTGTGCATCCCCTCGTGTTGTGCCTCGTGGCCTGGGCGATCCCCGGGGCCGGCCATGCGTGGCTCGGCAAGGCCGACAAGGCCCTCGTGTTCTTCGTCGCCATCCTCGTGTTGTTCGTGGGGGGGCTCTGGCTGGAGGGCCGGATCTTCCCGTTCGAGCCGTCGCAGCCGTTGGTGGCCCTCGCGGCGCTGGCCAATCTCGGCGCGGGTGTGCCGTACGTGCTGGCCTGGGTGGGCGGCGCCGGCGCGGGCGTCGTGACGGCGCCCTCCTACGAATACGCCAACACCTACCTCATCGTCGCCGGCCTGTTGAACGCGCTGGTCGTGCTCGACGCCTGGGACGTCGCCGTCGGGCGCAAGCGCTGATCCCCTCCGCATGACCAATCACCTGCTGCTGCTCGTCGTCTTCGTGGTGTGCGTCGCCGCGGTCATGGCCACCATCCAGAAGGACACGCGTGCCGAACAGGTGCGCCTCGCGGCCATGATGACGGGTGGTTTCGTCGGCGCGGCGCTCGTGTTGGGCTGGCTGATGTTTCCCTTTCCGTGGTGAGCCGCGCGTTGGCGGCGCGCTGGGTGCACTGGCTCCCCGCAGCCGTCTGGGCACTCACCATCTTCGTGCTCTCGGCGCAATCGCGACTCCCCAAGCCGCCGGACGGCTTGTCCGACAAGCACGGTCACGGGCTGGCCTTCGGCGTGCTCGCGCTGGCCTGCATCCACGGGCTGACCGCGGGGCAGTGGCGGCGGACGAACGGGGGGACCGTGGCCGCGGCCATTGGCATGGCGGTGCTCTACGGCATGTCCGACGAGTTCCACCAGATGTTCGTCCCCGGGCGGACGGCCGAGTGGGCCGACGTGCGGGCCGATGCCATCGGCGCCGCGGTCGCCGGGGCGCTGGTGTGGGCGTGGGCTATACTGCTGCGCAGGCGTGACCGCCGTCGTCTGTCCAGAGCCTCTGACGGTCGGCCTCGCACGCGGGTCCGATAGCGACGGGCCTGCGACGCGTCTGCGGCCCCGCAGACGACTACTCGCCATGTCCGACCATCCCCTGAGACTCACCGCCGACGGCGCCGTGCGTGTGCTGACG
This sequence comes from Acidobacteriota bacterium, assembly GCA_023418055.1. GTDB lineage: Bacteria > Acidobacteriota > Vicinamibacteria > Vicinamibacterales > Vicinamibacteraceae > JAEZDP01. The sequence goes on along the minus strand of JAEZDP010000444.1, from coordinate 7,431 downwards.
ATCGATCGTCCGGCGCGACGTAACGCGCTCGACGGTGCCACGCTCGAGCGTCTGGCGGAGTGTCTGGAGGAGGTGGCCGGCGACGCGGGCGCCCGCGTGCTGGTGATCACCGGCGCGGGCGGCAAGGCGTTTGTCGCCGGCGCCGACATCACCGAGTTCCAGGGGCTGTCGCCCGACGAGGCTCGTGTGCTGGCGCGCCGCGGACAGCGCGTGATGCGCCGGCTCGAGACGCTCGGAAGGCCGGTGATTGCCGCCATCAACGGGTACGCGCTGGGCGGCGGGTGTGAACTGGCCCTGGCGTGCACCTTGCGCCTCATGGCGACGACAGCGCGGCTGGGCCTGCCCGAAGTGAAGCTGGGGTTGTTGCCGGGGTTTGGCGGGACGCAGCGCCTGACGAAACTCATCGGCCGCCAGCGGGCGCTCGAGTGGATGCTGACAGGCCGGCAGATCGATGCCGCGGAGGCTGTCGCGGCCGGACTCGTGCTGCGCGCCGTCGAACCCGACCAGTTGATGCCCGAGGCCCTGGCGCTGGCGCACGAACTCGCCCAGGGCGCGCCGCTGGCCCAGGCCTACATCCTGGCCTGTGCGGACCGTGCACTCGAACTGCCGCTCGATGCCGGCCAGGACGTCGAGGCGTCGTACTTCGGTCTAGCCGCCGCGACGGACGACATGCGTGAGGGCGTGTCGGCCTTCCTCGAGAAACGTACGCCGGCGTTTACCGGTCGCTAGGAGCCCTGTTCCGTGTCACGTCCCGAAGGTGTTCGTCGTGTCCCCTCGGCCGCCGGTCTGCGGTTCGCGCTCGTCGTCTCGGCCTACCACGACGACATCACGGCGCGCCTCGAGGAGGGTGCCCGTGACGTGCTGTCCCAGGCCGGCGTCGAGGGCGGCCACATCGAACGGCTGCTGGTGCCCGGCGCCTACGAGTTGCCGTTTGCGGCACGGACGGCGGCCGCCTCCGGTCGCATCGACGCGGTCGTGTGCCTGGGGTGTCTCATCAAGGGCGAGACGCCACATTTCGACTACATCGCGTCGGCCGTCGCCCACGGTCTGATGCAGGCCTCGCTCGGCAGCGGCGTGCCCATGGCCTTCGGCGTGCTCACGACCAACAACCTGGCCGAAGCCGAGATGCGCGTGCAGCCCGGCCCGGGCAACAAGGGCTTCGAAGCCGGGCAGGCGGCCATCGAGATGGCACGGCTCGTGCGCGACTGGACGCCGGGCACGCTGGCACCAGGGACGCGCGTGTGACCCTCGATGCCACGGCACGGCGACACGCGCGCGAAGCGGCCGTGCAGATGCTCTACAGCTGGGAGATGAGCGGGCTCGATCTGTCGGAGGCCATCGAGGGCGTGCGCGACCTGAAGTTGCGGCCGCCCGTGGCCGAACGCGACGCGCTGGCCGTCACGCTGGCGCGCGGCACCGCCGCGCAGGTCGACCGCATCGACGGGTTCATCGCCGAGGCGGCGAAGAACTGGCGTCTCGAGCGCCTGGCGGTGCTCGATCGTCTCGTCCTCCGGCTGGCCACCTACGAGTTGCTCGAACGCCGCGAGGTGCCGCCCGCCGCGGTCATCAACGAGGCGCTCGAACTGGCCCGCGCCTTCAGCGGCCCCGACGCGGTCCGCTTCGTCAACGGCGTGCTCGACGCCATCCGTAAGCGCCTGGAAACTGACGCCTGACAGCCTCACGCTTGACCCCTGACGCTCGACAACAGCCTGAAGCCTGAAGCCTGATCCCCGCCCGCATGTCCCAGGAATCCGAACTCATCACTCAACGACGCACCAACTTCGAGCAGCTGCGCGCGCTCGGCGTCGACCCGTATCCCCATGCGTACGATGCCACCCACGGCATCGCCGACGTCGTCCGGCTGCACGGTGAGGACAGTGGCGACGCGCTCGAAACGTCGCGGCCCGAGGTGCGGATTGCCGGTCGCGTGGTGGGGCTGCGCACCTTCGGAAAGGCCAACTTCCTCGTCCTGTCGGACGGGCGCCAGACGATGCAGGTGTATGTCCGGAAGGACTCCGTCTCTGAGCGCGACTTCGCGATGTTCGGGCTCATCGACTTCGGTGACCAGCTCGGCGCCGCCGGGCGCGTGTTCCGTACGCGCACCGGTGAACTCACGGTGTGGGCCGCGTCGCTGACCTTCCTGGCCAAGTCGTTCCTGCCCCTGCCAGAGAAATGGCACGGCCTGCAGGACATCGAGACCCGCTACCGGCAGCGGTACCTCGACCTGGCCGTCAATCCGGCGTCGCGCCGCGTGTTCGAGGTGCGTGCTCGTGTCCTTCGCACGATGCGCCGCTTCCTCGACGACCGCGGCTTCCTCGAGGTCGAGACGCCGATGATGCAGCCCATCGCCGGCGGTGCGCTGGCGCGGCCCTTCGTCACGCATCACAACGCGCTCGACATGAAGCTCTTCATGCGCATCGCGCCGGAGCTGTATCTCAAGCGGCTGGTCGTGGGCGGCATGGACCGCGTCTACGAGATCAACCGCAACTTCCGCAACGAGGGGATCTCGACGCAACACAACCCCGAGTTCACGATGCTCGAGTTCTACCAGGCCTACGTGGACTACCAGTACCTGATGGACCTCACCGAGGAGATGCTGCACACGGTGGCCCTCGACGCCACCGGTTCGACGGAACTGCCCTTCGGCGAGCAGACGATCTCGTTCGCCCGGCCGTTCCGGCGGGTGTCGCTGCGTGAGGCGGCGGCCGAGCGCGCGTCGGAGCGGCTCGCACGGTCGGTCGAGCCCGCCATGCTGCGCGAGGCGACCACGGCGACGTCCGTCGCACAGGCCCTCGGCCTCGAGGTGCAGGAGGGACAGGGGCCCGGCAAGACCGCCACGGCCATCTTCGAGCACCTCTGGGAAGCCGACCTCGTGCAGCCCACGTTCGTCTACGATTTTCCGACCGAGGTGTCGCCCCTCTCGAAGCAGAAGCCCGACGATCCCGACACGGTGGAACGCTTCGAGTTGTATGCCGGCGGCTTCGAACTGGCCAATGCGTTCAGCGAGCTGAACGACCCGGCCGAGCAGCGGCGGCGGTTCGAGGCGCAGTTGGCGGAACGTGCCCGCGGTGACGCCGAGGCGCACCAGATGGACGAGGACTACATCCGCGCGCTTGAATACGGCCTGCCGCCAACGGGGGGCGAAGGTGTGGGCATCGATCGCCTGGTGATGCTGCTCACAAACAGTCCCTCCATCCGCGACGTCATCCTCTTTCCGCTCATGCGGCCAAGGAGTTGAGGCCCGCGCCCTGATGCCCTTCGAACTGTTCGTCGCGCTGCGCTACCTGGTTGCCAGGCGGAAGCAGGCGTTCATCTCGTTGATCTCGGTGATCTCGACGCTGGGCGTCGCGGTCGGCGTCATGGCGCTCATCATCGCGCTGGCGCTGATGACGGGCCTGCAGGGCGAATTGCGCAGCCGCATCGTCGGCGCGTCGCCGCACATCTACGTGCTCAAGGCGGGCGACGGACTGGCCGACGTGCCGGCGGAGCTCCAGGCCATCAGGGCGGTGCCCCGCGTCCAGGGCGCGTCTCCCGGCGTGATGGGGAAAGCGCTGGTGTCCTCCGGCGAACAGCAGGCGTTCATCAGCGTCAAGGGGGTGGACCCGACGACCGAAGGCGAGGTGACCGACGTCTCCGAGCGGATGGTCTCAGGCCGCATGGCCGACCTGTCGGGCCGTGACGTCGAGCAGTTGCCCGGCATCGTCATCGGCCAGGCGCTGGCGCAGAGCCTTGGCGTGGGCGTCGGAGAGACCGTCAGCCTCATGACGCCCGATGGTCCGCTGTCGCCGTTCGGCCCCATGCTCGGGACGCGCCGGCTCGAGGTGGTCGGCATCTTCTCGCTCGGGCTGTACGAGTTCGACGCGGCGTACGGCTTCGTGGACCTGCCGACGGGGCAGCGGCTGCTCGGACGTGCGGTGCCCGACTTCATCGAGGTGCGCGTCGACGACATGTACGAGGCGCCGGCGGTGGCCGACGACATCGTCCAGCGCCTCGGCGCGTCGTACATCACGCAGGACTGGGCCCAGATGAACCAGTCGCTCTTCTCGGCGCTCTGGCTCGAGAAGGTGGCCATCTCGATCACCATCGGGCTCATCGTGATGGTGGCGGCGCTGAACATCGTGGCCTCGCTCGTGCTGCTGGTGATGGAGAAGAGCCGCGACATCGCGATCCTCAAGACGATGGGCACACCGGCGCGCAGCATCACGCTGATCTTCATGCTGCAGGGCCTCATCATCGGCGCCATCGGCACGACCGTCGGCGCCGTGGGCGGCCTCGCCGTCTCGTGGGTGCTCGACACCTACCGGCTCATTCGCGTGCCGATGGACGTCTACCAGGTGTCGTACGTGCCGTTCACCGTGGACTGGGGCGATTTCGGCCTGGTCATCGTCTCGGCGCTGGTCGTGTGCTTCGTGGCGACCATCTACCCCTCGCGGCAGGCCTCCCGGCTCGATCCGGCGCAGGCGCTCAGGTACCAGTGACATGGCGTTTCTGACCGTGGACCGCCTCCGCAAGTCGTACGAGACACCCGGCGGCGCCGTCGAGGTCCTGCGCGACATGTCGCTCGAGGTGGAAGCCGGCACCATGGTCGGCATCATCGGCGCGAGCGGCGTCGGCAAGAGCACGCTGCTGCACGTGCTCGGCGGGCTCGATGGCGTCGACGCGGGCACCATTCACGTGGACGGCACCGAGATCACCGCGCTCGACGATGCGGGGCGCGTGGCCTTCCGCAATCGCCGCGTGGGTTTCGTGTTCCAGTTTCACCACCTGCTGCCCGAATTCAGTGCGCAGGAGAACGTCGAGATGCCGCTGCGCATCGCGCGGGTGCCGATGGCCGAGGCGCGCCCGCGCGTCGAAGCGCTGCTGACCCGGGTGGGCCTGGCCACGCGGCTCACCCACCGACCCGGCACGCTGTCGGGCGGGGAGCAGCAGCGGGTGGCCATCGCCCGCGCGCTGGTGATGGCGCCGGCGTTGCTGCTGGCCGACGAGCCGACGGGCAACCTGGACGAACACACGGCGGGAACCTTGCACGACCTGCTGCGGGAGATGCACGCCGAGCAGCACCTCACGTCGGTCATCGCGACACACAACACCAGGCTCGCGGCGGCCTGCGACGTGGTCTACCGGCTTGAGGATGGCCGTTTGTGGCGCCAATGAGGCAGGAGGACCGCCCCGAGGCGGCACGTCCATCCCCCCACGGCCGCCCGGCGTCTTAACGGCAGGGGGCGACGGTCCGCCCGGCCCGTTGCCGGATGTGTGACGGCATACCGACAGCGGACCCGACACCCCGTCGGCCCGACGGGGCATCCCGTATAATGGGCCCACGGCAAACACGGGCGCTACGGCGTTCGAATCTCAAGGGAAGCGGATGTTCGAGCGGTATACAGAGCGAGCGCGGCGCGTGTTGTTCTTCGCACGATACGAAGCCAGCCAACTCGGCAGCGTCTCCATCGAGACCGAGCACCTCCTGCTGGGCTTGATCCGCGAGGGCAAGGGGCTGACCAGCCGGATCTTCGCGCGGTCACACCTGTCGCTCGAGGCCATCCGGAAGGAAGTGGAAGGCCGCACGGTCTTCCGCGAGAAGGTCGCCACGTCGGTGGAGATCCCCTTCAGCGCCGAGACGAAGCGGGTGCTGCAGTTTGCGGCCGAGGAGGCCGACCAGCTCTCGCACAACTACATCGGCACCGAGCACTTGCTGCTCGGCATCCTGCGCGAAGACCAGTCGGTGGCCGCGACGATTCTCGTCGAGAAGGGCATGCGGCTGGCGACCGTGCGCGAGGACATCGTCTCGCTGCTCAACGAGAAGACGACGATGACGCGCGTCAAGGAGACGCCGCTGCTGGCCGAGTTCAGCCGCGACCTCACGGACGCCGCCATGAAGAACCTGCTCGACCCGCTCGTCGGCCGTGAGACCGAGATCGAGCGCGTCCAGCAGGTGCTCTGCCGCCGGACCAAGAACAACGCCGTGCTCATCGGCGAACCCGGCGTCGGCAAGACCGCCATCGTCGAGGGGCTGGCGCAGAAGATCGTCGTCGGCGACGTGCCGCACTTCCTCGCCGACAAGCGCATCCTGGCGCTCGACATCTCGCTCATCGTCGCCGGCACGAAGTATCGCGGGCAGTTCGAAGAGCGGCTGAAGGCGATCATGAAGGAGCTGGTCGAGAACGCGAACATCATCGTGTTCATCGACGAGTTGCACACGCTCGTGGGCGCGGGGTCGGCGGAAGGGTCGCTCGACGCGGCCAACATCCTCAAGCCGGCGCTGTCGCGCGGCGAGATTCGCTGCATCGGCGCAACCACGCCGGCCGAGTATCGCAAGTACATCGAGAAGGACCGCTCGCTCGAACGGCGGTTCCAGGCCGTGAAGGTCGATCCGCCGAGCGAGAGCGAAGCGATTCGCGTGCTGCTCGGGGTGAAGGAGCGGTACGAGACGTTCCATCACGTCGACTACACGCGCGAGGCCCTCGAGGCCGCGGTCTACCAGTCGAGCCGCTACATCACCGACCGCTTCCTGCCCGACAAGGCGATCGACCTGCTCGACGAGGCCGGCTCACGGGCGAAGCTGCGCGATGCGGGGTACAGCGAGGAATTCGGCCAGATCAACCGCAACATCCGTGTCGCGGTCGAGCAGATGGAGAGCGCCGTCTCGCAGAAGGACTTCGAGCGGGCACAGTTCTTCCGCGAGCAGGAGGTGATGGCGCGCGAGAACCTGCAGTTCGTGCGCGAGAAGTTCGACGTCGCCTCCACCAACCGCCGCGTCACCGTGGGCCGGCAGGACATCGACGAGGTGGTGTCGAAGTGGACCGGCGTGCCCATCACCTCGATCAACGAGGACGAGGGCGACAAGCTGCTGCGGATGGAAGAGGAACTGCACGGGCGGGTCGTGAGCCAGGAGAAGGCGATTTCGGCCGTCTCGCGTGCCATCCGCCGCTCGCGGGCGGGGTTGAAGTCGCCAGCCCGTCCCGTCGGCAGCTTCCTGTTCCTCGGTCCGACGGGTGTCGGCAAGACCGAACTCGCGCGCGCGCTGGCCAACTTCCTGTTCGGCAGCGATCACGCGCTCATCCGCTTCGACATGTCCGAGTACATGGAGAAGCACTCGGTGAGCAAGCTGATTGGCTCGCCGCCCGGGTACGTGGGGCACGAGGAGGGGGGACAGCTCACCGAGAAGGTGAAGCGTAACCCCTACTCGGTCGTGCTGCTCGACGAGATCGAGAAGGCGCACCCCGACCTGTTCAACATCCTGTTGCAGGTGTTCGAGGACGGTCACCTGACCGATGGCCTGGGCAACCGGGTCAACTTCAAGAACACCATCATCATCATGACGTCGAACATCGGCGCGCGCTTCATCCAGAAGAAGGCGTCGCTCGGGTTCCACCCCGGGGACGGCCACGACACCAAGGCGCTCAACGATCAGGTGCTCGGCGAGGTGAAGCG
>JAEZDP010000426.1 GCA_023418055.1 Acidobacteriota bacterium | reverse complement strand
AAGGAACGTAGGAACGTAGGAACGAAGGACCAAGCGCCGTGAACCGCGGGCGGTAGACCGGGGACCGTAGGACCGAGGACCGACCTTACGTCTGATCCAATTCCACGTTCCAGTACAGGTAGTCGCGCCAGCTCTCGGGCGTGTAGCGGAGGCCGCTCGTCAGGCGCACGGCGGGGGCTTTCGAGGGGCGTTTCGGGGGGCGGATGAGCGTCATCCTGGCCTCGTCGGGCGTGCGTCCGCCCTTGCGCCGGTTGCAGGTGACACAGGCGGCGACGATGTTCTCCCAGGTCTTGCGTCCGCCCTGGGCGACGGGGATGACGTGGTCGAAGGTGAGGTCAGGCGCGGGGAAGCGCGTGCCGCAGTACTGACAGGTGTTCTTGTCGCGTGCGTAGATGTTCGCGCGCGAGAAGGGCACGTCGTCGAACGCCCGCCTTATCCGGATGCGACGCAGGAGGCGGATGACCGACGGCAGCTTGAAGCTGACCGATACGGACCGTACCTCCCGGTCGTATACGGACACGACCTCGACTTTCCCCTGGCACCAGAGCGTAATCGCCTTCTGCCAGTGGACAACCTTGAGGGGTTCCCACGTCGCGTTGAGGAGGAGCGTCTGCTCCATAAACTATGAGCGTCGCGTTACGATGGCACGACTGGTCGTGCGCGGCTGTGCGTGTGACTGGTTCAGTTTCGCTGACGCATGGCGTCAGTGTCAAGAACGTTCGCGCGTAACACCTACGTAACTAACGAGTTATCGTGCCCATTCGCCGCTGGCTGCCCATGCTCGTGATCGCGTGCGCGCTTCCGCTCGCCGGATGTGCGTCGCGCTCGGCGCCCCTGGCGGTGCCGGCCAGCGCGGGCCGTGCCCATCCCGTCGGGGCGCGGGTGGTGGCCGAGGCCCAGCGGTTTCTCGGCGTGGCATACCGGGCGGGCGGCGTGCGGCCCGACGGGTTCGACTGCAGCGGCTTCGTGCAGTACCTCTACACTCGGCCGGGCGTGCCGCTGCCGCGCACCGCCCACGACCAGTTCGGCGCCGGGGAGCGTGTGGCGCCCAGGCGGCTGCTTCCGGGAGATCTCGTGTTCTTTCGCACCCAGGGCCGGCGGGTGTCGCACGTCGGCGTCTCGCTCGGTGACGACCGTTTCGTCCATGCGCCCAATGTCGGCAGTCACGTGCGCATCGACCGGCTGAACGCTGCCTACTGGTCGCGCCGGTTCGCCGGCGTGCGGCGGGTGACACCATGAGCGCCACCATCAGAGGCCTGCGGCCGCGAGGGGTGACCCCCGGCGGGCGACTGACCATCGACGGCGAGGGCTTTGCCGTCTCGACCGGGCACGTGCCCGTCGTGACCATCGCCGGACAGCCCGTGCCCATTGCCCGCGCATCCGCCTCGAGCGTCACGGTGCGAGTGCCAGACGACCTGCCCGGCGGCACGCAGGCCGTGTCCATCGGGGACGTGGATGGCGCGACGCCGTTCGTGGACGTCGGCCGCGTGGTCACCTCGGGCGTCCACCTGGTCGACAGCCCCGCCTTCGACCGAGAGGGCGCGCTCTACGCGACGCTCAGCGGCGGGCGCGGGCAGGAGACGCCGGTCTCGGTGTTCCGCATCGACCGGGACGGCGCACGCGAGACCTTCGCCACCGGCATCCCCAACGCCACGAGCCTGGCCTTCTCTCCGGATGGCGTGCTGCACGTGTCGAGCCGGTTCGAAGGCGTGGTCTACACCGTCGACGCCGACGGCACACCCACGCGGCGCGCCGACGACCTCGGCGTGGCCTGTGGGCTCGCCTTCGATGCCGACGGCACACTCTGGGTGGGAGACCGATCAGGCTCAGTCTTCCGCCTGGCGAAAGATGCAGACGAGGCCGAGCGCTTCGCCACGCTGCCCGGCAGCATCGCGGCCTTTCACCTGGCGATGGCGCCCGACGGCGTGCTGCACGTGACGGCCCCCACCCTCAACTCCTCGGACGCCATCTACCGGATCACGCCCGACGGCGAAGTGGAGCGCTGGCTCGACGGCTTCGGTCGTCCTCAAGGTCTCGCCTTCGACGCAGCGGGCACCCTGCACGTGGTCGACGCGCTTGCGGGTTCCAGCGGCCTCTATCGCGTGTCGCCGGAAGGCCGTCGGGAACTCGTCGTGTCGGGCGACGGCCTGATCGGCGTGGCCTTCGACCCGCTGGGCGGTTTCGTCGTCTGCACGGCCGAAACCATCTATCGGTTCGACTAGCGCGACAGTCGGTGGGCACCAGATCGGCGCTTGCCGTCAGCGGCGCGGCCGCGCCGGTGCGTCAGCGGGCTCTGCGACGTCGATCTGCCCGTGCGCAGGAAGGTCGGTGCGTGATTGCAGCACACCGCTCGGCCACCGCAAGTCGAGGCGACGCGGTGTCGAGGCACCGAGCCCGATGTGTACCCGGCCGTCGTGGGCGGACTGGTAACTCGACGTGGTGGACGCCACCATCCGCCGGGTACGCCCCTGCGCATCGGTGAGCCTCAGGACGGCCCCGACGCCATCGCGGTTCGACCGCGCGCCACGCAGGCGCACCACGAGCGAACGGCCCTCACGTGTGTCGTTGCGCAACAGCGCCGGCGGGCCGTCGAGGTTCGAGACGACGAGATCGAGGTCGCCGTCGTTGTCGATGTCGCCCATGGCTGCGCCCCGCGGCGGCCCCCGGCCCAATAAA
>JAEZDP010000397.1 GCA_023418055.1 Acidobacteriota bacterium | reverse complement strand
GGCGGGCGCGTCGTCGTGCTCACGTTCCACTCCGGGGAGGATCGCCGCGTGAAGAAGGCGTTTCAGGCCGGCCGACGCGCGGGCGTGTACGAGGCCGTGGCGGAGGCCGTTGTCCGATCGTCGAAGGCCGAGACGTTCGACAACCGCCGGGCAGCATCGGCCAAGTTGCGCTGGGCGGTGCGCAGCCGTCTGCCCGTCACTCAGGAGGGCGGATCGCGTCGAGGCGATTGGTCGCGACCATGATGTCGCGCTTCAACCGCGCGACCATGTCGGCGACGATGTCCTTGCCCTTCGCGGCTGCCTCGTCGACCATCGCCTTCAGCTTCCACAGCGGTGAGTCCTGCACGGCGGCGATGTCTCCGGCCGTCAGATCCAGCTGTTCTTCGAGGTCGGTGATGCGCCGCACCAGCCGAAGGCGCATGGCCTCGGCATCCGCTCCGCGGACGGCTTCGGGGCTTCGTTCCCACGCGGCGAGAATCCAGCGGAGGTGCGCCTCGTCGCCCAGCATGTACGCGCGGTTGGCCTCGACCATGAGGGCGTGTCGGCGATCGCGCGCCTGCTCGTCACGGGCGAGATCGGGATGAATGGTCTTGGCCACGTCGCGGAACAACTTCCGCACCGCATCGGAGGTGTAGCGCGCGGGCGCCGCATCGGCATCCCTGGACGGCGGTGGCGGCTGGTCCCCGCCGCCTTCGCTCTCGATCCGCTTCGACAGCTCTCCCAGTTCCGCTTCGGCGATCGCCAACTCCAACTCGTCGAGCTGGTCGTGGAGCAGACCCACCTCCTGGCGGTACCTGATGCGGAACGTCTCGAGATCGGCCTTCATGGACGCCAGCGAGGCGGTGCGCTCCTCGAGTTCACGCGCAAGCGCGTCGGCCCGCGCGCGCAGCGCGTCCATGTTCTCCGCACCACCGGACTCGGGGCGAATCAGCACCGTCACGCCACGATGATATCGGAGCCGGCAATCATGTCGAGCGTCGCTTGCAGTTCGGGCCATGACCGGCGCACAGTGGTGCGAGCGGACGAGGCCGACGGACGTCGCCCCGGTCGCTGCGGACAGGCTGCATGATTGACCGTCTCGTTCACGCGCTGCAGATGCTGGCGGCTCCCGCGGTGGAGCCGAATGCGTACGCTCCCGGACTGCGGGACACGGTGGACCGCCTGGCCGGTGACTACGCGGATGCACTGATGCTGGTGACCGACTGCCCGCAGATACGGTTGTCCGCAGAACAGCATGCCGCCCTCGAACGCGTGGACGACGAGCTGGCCCTGGTGCGCGCCCGAGTCGTCGAGGGACAGGCAGGCGTCGCCGGACGTCACGCAGTCGAGTGGCAGCGCGTGCGGCGTCACGCACGAGCCGCGCTGATGGCCCTCGACCAGCCGACCGGCGACTGAGGCGCGCGTCGCCGTGCAGCGACCTGCTACTATCTGCAGCATTCCCAGGGAGGTTCCATGACCCATGCGACGTCCGCCCCCGTGGTGACTGCGCCGCGACACCTGTGGGTGGTTGGCGTGCTCGCGCTGCTGTGGAACAGCATCGGCGCGTTCGACTACCTCATGACCGAGACGCGCAACGAGGCGTACATGGGCAGTTTCACGCCCGAGCAGCTCGCGTACTTCTACGCGTTTCCATCGTGGGTGGTGGCGACGTGGGCGCTGGCGGTCTGGGGCGGCGTCCTCGGCTCGATCCTGTTGCTGCTGCGCAAGCGCTGGGCGGTACCCGTGCTCGCCGTCTCGCTGGTCGCCATGGTGATCACGACGATCTACAACTTCGGCCTTACCAATGGGATGGAGATCATGGGCACCGGGGCGGCGATCTTCAGCGCGGTGATCTTCGCCATCGCCGTGGGCCTGTGGTACTACGCCCGCCATCTCGCGCGGCGTGGCGTGCTGCGCTAGCCCGGCGCAGTGACACGGTGCGCCTCGAGGCTCCGGGTACGGCATGCTCTATCTGGTGCGTCACGCGCACGCGGACTACAGCCCTGACGAGATGCGAGGCCTGTCGCCGGCAGGGCGTGCCGCTGCGCGACGCCTTGCCGACATCCTCGCTGGCCGTCGCATCGCACACATCTATTCCAGTCCCTACACGAGGGCGGTCGAGACGGTGCAGCCGCTGGCCGAGCGGTGTGGCCTGACGATTCACGTGGAGCACGATCTGCGCGAGCGCCACTTGTCGCCGGGCCCCCTCGACGACTTCGAGCGCTGGCTTGCGGCCACATGGCGCGATTTCGATCTGGCATACCCCGGCGGTGAGTCGAGCGCCGCCGCCCAGGCTCGCGTGACCCGCGCGATTTATCGCATCGCCGTCGACGTCGAGGGCCGCAGCGTCGCCATCGCCTCCCACGGCAATGCACTCGCACTCTTCCTGCGCACGCTGGACTCCGCTGTCGACTACGACTTCTGGACACGGATGTCGATGCCGGACGTGTACGTCGTCGGCGGCCAGCATCCAACCACGTGGTCGTATCAGCGCCTCGAGTATCTGGACGATCGCGGTGCCCAATCCGAGTGACGAGCAACGTCTGACCCGACGAGGAGCAAGGCATGAGCAGGATTCAGGTCCAGGGGCTGCATCACATCACAGTCGTGGGATCGACCAGGCAGAGCGCGCTGGACTTCTGGCAGGGCCTGCTCGGCATGCCGTTCGTGCTCGAGCAGCCCAATCTCGGGAAGCCGGACGAGAACCACCTCTACTTCGATCCCGGTGACGGGCGGCTGCTGACAGTGTTCACCGACGAGTCCAGGCAGGACGCCGGCCGTCCGGCGCCGCGCGAGGTCGGGTGCGTCGAGCACATCGCCTTCAACGTCTCGCGTGCGACCTTCACCCAGGTGCCG
>JAEZDP010000395.1 GCA_023418055.1 Acidobacteriota bacterium | reverse complement strand
CCGCGGATGTTGACGCCTGCGTTGTTGACGAGGATGTCCACGTCGCCAAAGGCGTGTGCCACCTCGCGTGCCAGGCGGGCGACGCCGTCGGCGGTGGTGACGTCGCCCACGGCACCCACGATGCGCTCGCCGGTGGCGGCCGCGATCTCGCCGGCCGCGCCCCGGGCCGCGTCTGCCGATCGGCTGGTGATGCAGACCGTGGCGCCAGCCTCGGCCAGTGCTTCGGCCATCACCCGGCCCAGGCCACGGACGCCGCCGGTGACCAGTGCCCTCCGGCCCGTCAGGCGGAACAGGTCGAGGGCGTGGGGCATCGTGTCGGTCATGCGGCGGGCACCTCGCGTGGAAGCACGTCACGGGCCCAGGCCACCGACGTGCGGACGTTGTCGTCTTCGGCCGCCAGCTGCACGTGCGGCGCGAGTCCCGAGATGCGCGGCAACGGGGCGTCCCGGGCGTGCGAGAGCACGCGCGTCTCGAACCGTCGGACACGAGCGGGGTCGCGCGCCATCGTCTCGAAGGTCCTCCAGTACTCGTCGCGGCGGTAGGGCACGCTCAGCGGATCGCGCGTCAGCATCTCGAGACAGAAGTGGACCATGGGCCGCGCACGGCGAATCGTGGCGATGTAGTGTTCGAGCGGCAGTAGTCCCGTGCCGAGCGGCACCTCGGAAAGTTCGAAGCCGTCCGGCGTCGTGCGCACGGCCATGTCCTTGAGGTGCGTCGTCACGGCATACGGTGCAAGCAGGGCGATCGTCTCGTCGGGGTCTTCGAGCAGCGCGAGGTTGTTCCCGAAGTCCACGCACGCCCCGACGTACGGGCTGTCAATGGCCCGCAGCAGCGCGACGAGTTCATCAGCGAGCCAGTCCTTGTGGTTCTCGATGCCGATCTGAAGGCCGTGGCGATCGAATGCGGGTCGCATTCGCACCAGTGTGGCCTCCCAGTGGTCGGCAAACGCACGCCAGTCGTCTCGTGAGGCAAACGTCTCGTAGCGGCGGCCCGGAAGCAGGGCGACGCGTGCACGCGAGACGCCAAGCGCCCGCGCCGTCTGCACCGCTTGGCCATAGGCCTCAGGCGACTCGAGGTACCGCGCGGGAATCGACAGCTCGATGCCGAGGCTGTCGCCGTCGAACGCGCCACGAACGCCCGCAAGCGCCGCCATGTCGCCCATCGGCAGCTGCGTGCAGTCGATCTGGCCGCCTGCCGTGCCGAACCGCGTGCAGAGGGCCTGCATCGACGATGCGCCCAGCGCGGCCGCCGGGCCGTGGCCCGCGTCCCGACCCTGGCGCAACCGCACGGCAAACGACGTGTACGCCAGGAACATCTCGCACCGTGCGTCACGCATCGGCGGGGCGGCCCGTGCAAGTGCCGGTGGTGCCCAGACCAGCGTAGCCATGAACTCCCGGCGCGTCGGATGTCGCACGTCAGGCCTCCGGGACGATGGCCCGCAGTTCGCGGTCCCAGGGTGAACGGTAACGCTTGGTGAGCAGCGCCGCCGCCTCGGCATCGTCGTGCACCGTGCCGGCCTGCTCGTCCCACCGCACCACCCTCCCGACGCGCATCGCGATGTTGGCGAGGTGGCAGGCCGTGGCGGTGCGGTGCGCACTGGCGAGATCCGAGATGGGCGTCGCGCGGGACTTGACGCAGTCGATGAAGTTGCGGACGTGCGGCACGAACTGGTCGCGCACCTGCTCGTAGCCCTCGTCGACGACAGGCGTGGTCCGCGGGGCGAACTCGCGTGCAGGGCCGCGCGCGAAGCTCGCGCGTGGGATCTGATCGTCTGCGGGGATGAGCGGGTCAGCTCTGACGTCGAAGCCCGCCCGATTGATTGAGAGCGTACCCTTCGTGCCGCAGATCTCGAGGCCGCGCCAGCGCCCGGCCGACACCTCCGAGTTGGTCCACGTCAGCAGGAACTCCGGGAACTCGTAAATGGCCTCGAACACGTCGGGCGTTTCGCCGAAGCCGTCGAGCGATCGCCGCTGCGCGAAGGCCGACACGCGCGAGGGCATCGCGCCGGTCATCCACTGCACGATGTCGAGGTCGTGCGACAGGAGGTTGGTCGTCTGTCCGCCTGAGTAGTCCCAGAACCAGCGGAAGTGGTAGAGCGCGCGCTGCGGATCGAAAGGGACCGCCGGCGCGGGTCCCAGCCACAGGTCCCACGCCTCGGCGGCGAGGTGGGGCTCCTCGACGGGTTGGGTGAACCCCGGCACGATGTTGCGGCCGGCGCGGATGTGCACCTGCCGGATGTCGCCGAGGTGTCGCTGCCGCACGAGGTCCGCCGCGCGCCGGTAGTGTGCGCCGGAGCGTTGCTGCGTGCCCACCTGCACCACCCGCTCGTACCGCGTGGCCGCGGCCAGCATCCAGTCGCCCTCGCGCACCACGTGGGTCAGTGGCTTCTCGACGTACACGTCCTTGCCGGCCGCACACGCCATGATGGTCATCAACGCATGCCAGTGGTCGGGCGTGGACACGACGATCGCGTCGATGTCGGGTCTGTCGAGCAGGCGCCTGAAGTCGGTGACGGCTGTGACACGTCCGCCCGCAGCCGCCCGTGCCGCGTCCAGCCGCGGAGGGGAGACGTCGCACACGCCTGCAATTTCGACGTCGGGTTGCGCGGCGAAGTCGATGAGGTGCCGTGTGCCGATGAGGCCGGCGCCGATCATCCCCACGCGCACGCGATCGCTGGCGGCGACGCGCCGGCCCGCGTGCGACGCGACGAGGCCGGCAGCGGCCATCACCTTGAGAAACGCTCGTCGATCCTGCACAGACCGCCTCCGCGCTGACACTTCGGGAAGGCGAGAGCGTGACACACGATGTGTCGCAAGACAAGCGGGCGCCGCACCCGTGGCCGCTATGGCTGTCGCACGTAGGCAGCGCCGCCGACGAGGTACTGAATGGGCCAGAGTTCGTCGCCCGTCATCACTGCTGTGCTCCACTCGAAGGGGTGAGCGTCCGGAGCGTTGCGCAGCGGCAGCGCGGGCAGTAGCGCGGCCGCCGCGGCGGCCATCGTGGCAGCCGTACCCGCGCCGGTGACGGCCACCGATCGTGCGCCGAGGTGCTGCGTGGCGAAGGCCTGCACCACGCCGACCGTGTCCACGGCGTCGAGGAGGTACGGTCGTCCGGTCAGCAGTCCGTTGTAGACGTGATTGGCGAGCACGCTCGACAGCGGATGGTCGCGGCGCACGTGGTCGGGCATCGCCTCGAGGTACGGATGCGTCACGACGTGGTACGGCATGCGTGTCTCGCCCGTGCCGGGCAGATCGAAGGTGACGACGTCATGGCCACGGTCGAGGATGGCGGCGATGTCTCCCCAGCGGTCTGTCGTGACCTTGCCGCGCAGGTCTACATGAAGGACGGTGACTGCCGCATCACGCCCGCCGCGGTGGATGTGCAGCAGCGGAATTTCCTGAGCGCCGTCGTGGCGGAGGAGGTAGCGGTCGATGGTCAGGCCCTGCCACACCGACGACCCCGTCCGCGTCCAGAGGATGGCCTCCGGCGCATGCTGGCCCTCGTCCTGCTGGACGACGCGAGGTTCGGCGTGCGTGCCGCGCGCGGGTCGGGTCGTTGCCTCCTGCCGCAGCAGCGTGTCGAGCTCTGTGGCGCGCGTGTCGCGATGCGCAAGGTAATACTCACGGATCACCTCCGGCAGGCTGCGTCCCGCATAGTCGAGCCGCACCTGCCCGCGTGGGCTCACCTGCAGGCGGTCGGCCGGCAGCGGTGAGACGTCGGGCAACGCCGAGGGCACCGGCAGGTCGAAGGCGCGCGCCATGAAGCGGAACGCCGACAACTGGTTGGCCTCCGGATACGCGTGACGGCTGTAGGCCTCGGACAGCACCACGCGGTCGCCGTGACCGAAGCGCGCATACGCGGCCTTGACGCGGCGCACGGTGAGACGTGTGCCTTCGATGGGGAAGAAGTCGCGGGTCACGGCCGAGACATGCACTCGGCGCGGGTACGCCGCCAGCAGGAGCCCGACGTGGTCGATGCCCTCGGCCACCAGGCCAGGCGGATCCTGCTCGGGGTCGCTGTCGGGGTCCTCGAAGATCCGGTTGGCCATGCGCATCGGCAGCGACGTGATGAAGGCCGATGGCGCGACCACGGCGATGCGCTCGTCGAGCGCGCCAATCCAGGCCGACTGGAAACCGCCGCCGCTCGTCCCGGTGATGGCGATCCGGCTGCCATCGACATCGTCTCGCGTGAGCAGGTAATCGAGGGCCCGGATGCCGTCCCAGATCATCCAGCGCGAGATGTTCGCGCCGGCCAGGGTCGCCAGGTTGCCGAGCACCGCGTGTTCGCCGCACACACGGTCGTAGCGCGTGTCGTCACGCGCGACATCCCAGAACTGGCTGCGTTCGCCCTGGCCGACGGGATCCCAGCAGATGACCACATAGCCCAGGCGTGCGAGGCGCGCCGCGATGCGCTGGTAGTTCTCGTGGGCCTTGCCGATGGTGGCGTGCCCACACGCCAGCAGCACGGCCGGGCGCCGCGGCGGTGCAGACTCACGGCCGCTGTCGGGGACGTACACCACCGCGGTCACGTGGACGCCAGGCACACTCTCGAACACCACGCGCTCGATCGCGTACCCGTCGAGCTGCTCGCGCCCGACGACTTGCGTGTTGAGCGGCGTACGCGCCTCGGGCAGCCCGCCAATCGCCCGCAGCATGGCCTGCCGGATCTCCGCCTGCAGCGCGAGCAGCCCGGCTTCGGTGTCGACGGCATCCAGCCGCGCCTGCCGCTGGGCGTCCTGGGCCCACGCGCGCTCGATCTGCGC
>JAEZDP010000370.1 GCA_023418055.1 Acidobacteriota bacterium | reverse complement strand
ATCCCCCTCCTTCCTCGCGGCCTCGCTGCGCATCTTCGACCTGTCGCTCGAGCAGATGTTGTGGTCGCGGCGGACGATCTTCATGGCGCTCGTGGTGGGCGGACCGGTGCTGATTGCGCTCCTGGTGCGCGGGATCGAGGGGTTCACGAGCGCCGGGCAGGCCCAGATCGACGGCGTCGTGCTCGGCAGTTCGGCGATTTTTGGCCTGATGGTCTGGATTTTCTTCCTGCGGTTTGCCGTGCCCGTGCTGGCGGTCTTCTACGGCACCTCGCTCATTGCCGACGAGGTCGAGGACAAGACGCTCACCTATCTCTTCACGCGGCCCATCCCGCGCGGCGCGGTGCTGGTGGGCAAGTATCTGGCGTATCTGGTCTGCACGATGGCGGTGGTGCTGCCGGCCCTGGTGCTCATCTACCTGCTGGTGTATTCGCGTCCAGGGGCGTCGCTGGCGCTCGGTTTCATGGATCTGTTGACGGACCTGGCCGCCATCGGACTCGGGCTGGCCGTCTACGGGGCGCTGTTTGCGTGGGTCGGCGCGCGTTTCAAGCGCCCGCTGCTGACGGGCCTGGCCTTCGTATTTGCGTGGGAACCGGCCATCCTCGTGGTGCCCGGCTACCTCAAGCAGTTCACCGTGGCGTACTACCTGCAGGGCCTGGTGCCCCACGCGCTGCCGGCCGACGACAGCACGCTCGGGCTGCTGCAGTCGCTGTTTCGCGAGTTCCCGTCACTGACGAGTTCGCTCGTCTGGCTGGCGGTGATTGCGATCGTGAGCCTCTCGTTGGCCAGCCGGGCGGTGGCGCGGCGCGAGTACGTGCTCGACCAATAGCGTTCGTCCCAACCTGCATTGGACACGCCGGAACAATCAGCCGGGCAGGTACGTTACAGTATTCATTGCGAGGAACCAGCCAATGAGCCACTCACGGACCCGATTGTTCCTTCTCGGTTCGGCCGCCATTCTCGTCGGGGGTCTCGCGGCCGGTACCGCCGCGTACATGGGCGCCCTGCCGACCCGTGCCCTGGCAAGCCAGGCCGGGCCCGACGACCTGGCCCTGGTGCCCGCCGGCGCCGCCATCGTGGCCTACGCCAACGTGCACGACGTCATGCATTCCGAGTTCCGCCAGCGGCTGACCGCGGCCATGGACTCGAAGAGTGAAGGCCGTCACAAGTTCCAGGAAGAAACCGGCATCGACATCGAGCAGGACATCGACTCGGTCGTCGCCGCTGCCCTGCCCGACGTGGCCGGCGTTG
Source organism: Acidobacteriota bacterium (assembly GCA_023418055.1). Lineage (GTDB taxonomy): Bacteria > Acidobacteriota > Vicinamibacteria > Vicinamibacterales > Vicinamibacteraceae > JAEZDP01. Next base: position 1,678 of record JAEZDP010000370.1, on the reverse strand, counting down.
GCCACGAGTTCGGCTTCGTCGCCCTGCGCGGCCGGTTCGACACCACCCGCATCGAAGGGCTGGTGAGCGCCAAGGGCGGCCGGCTCGACGAGTATCGCGGCGCGCGTCTGCTGCTGCCGCCCGCACACGACGATGCCGCTGAGACCGATGCCGACGTCGAGTCGCTCGACACCCCCGCCCCTCGCTCCCACGCCCACAAACATCCCGTCATCGCGCTCGTCGACGCCAACCTCGTCATCGTCGGCCCGCGTGAGTCGGTGACGGCAGCCATCGATCGCCACCAGGACCAGGCCGGCAACAGCATCCTCAGCGATGGCGAGTTCGTGCAGATGCTCGAGAGCCTCGATGGCGGGTCCACGATGTGGGCCATCGGACGGTCGTCGGTGCTGATGGATGGCAACGCCGAACTGCCCGACCAACTGGCCGCCAAGATTCCCGGCGTGAAGTGGGTGGCCGCCTCCGGTTACGTCAATGGCGGTCTCCGCGCCACGCTGCGCGCCGAAGCCAAGGACGCCGAAGCCGGGCAGAACCTGCGCGACATCGTCCAGGGCGCGCTTGCCATCGCGCGGCTCCAGGTGGACAACAAGCCCGAGCTCGAGCCGCTGCTGCGCAGCCTGCAGGTGGAAGGCACCGGCACGAGCGTCTCGGTGAACGTGGCCCTGCCGGCCGAATTGCTCGACGTCTTCGTCTCGCAGGCCCAGCGGCACGCCGGTGTCGGCCAGGGAGACGGTCCGCGCCGCGCCGAAGAGTAGCGGTGCGCGTGGCGCATGCACGAACGGGCCGGTCGGATCGCTCCGATCGGCCCGTTTCCCGTTTCTGCTAGACTACCGGATTCATACACGTCGCAGCGCCCTCGTCGTGCGGACCGGCCGACGGGTGGACTGCGGCCAGACGTTTGCCACGCATCACAACGGTCGGACCGGTGCGGCGCCACGGCTCCCGGGTAGCACCACGCCCCGGTCGAGCCGACAATGGTCCCCGGTCGGCGAAAGAAGCTTCGTGATTTCCGACGCGTTTTTCTATGGGACGCTCATGACCGGTTTCGACCGGCGCCGACGGGCCGGCATCGAAGGGAAGCTGCGCCGTCGCCGCCGCGGCTGGATCCGCGCCGGATTGTTCGACCTCGGCATCTATCCCGCCGCCATTCCCGATCCCGACGGTTGTGTGTGGGGTGAGGTGTACGCCATGGACGAACCGGATGCCGTGCTCGCGGCGCTCGACGAGATCGAAGGCTACACGGAAGCCGACCCCGACCGCAGCCTGTACACCCGCCACGTCACGCCGGTGACCCTCGACACCGGCGAGACTGTCGACGCCTGGGTGTACTTCTACAACGCCCCGCTCGGCGGCGCCCATCGCATCGACTCGGGCGACTACCTGCGCCACGTGCGCGCGCGCTGAGCCCGCTGCGCAGGCGCGGCCCGTCTCGGCGCTGCCCGTATACTGCGGCATGCTCCGTCCCTTCCGAAGGCCCCTGGGGGGCGCCCTCGTCGGCCTGGCGCTGCTGTCGTCGCCGGCGGTCGGCCAACCCGACGTCGACCCCGTCGTGCAGCGCCTGCTCGACGACGTGTCCGCCGACCGTCTCGAGCGCACCGTGGCGACGCTGGCGGGCTTCGGTACCCGCCATACGCTGTCGCCCCACGCCACGCCCGACCCCGGGCACGGGGGCGCGGCCCGC
>JAEZDP010000366.1 GCA_023418055.1 Acidobacteriota bacterium | reverse complement strand
CGCACCGCTTGTTGCGGGCCATCGCGTACCACCACAGCGCCGTGCCGTTGTGCACGTGGCGCCAGGATCGCAACGGGTCGCCGCCCTCCGGCGGCTCCACCTTGATGACGTCGGCTCCGAACCAGGCGAGCATCATCGTCGAGAACGGTCCGGCAATCAGCTGCCCCAGTTCGAGGACGCGCAGCCCGGCCAGCGGGCCGGTGCGCGGCGGGGGCGTCTCGGCGGTCATGGGGCCTCATCGTACCGCGGCCGGCGTGCGCTTGCCGTGAGCCGACGGGGTGCGGTCTACTGACGCCATCGATGCCTGTCCCGTTCCGTCAGCCCGTGTTCGCGTTGCTCGTCCTCCTCTGCGGCCTCACCGCGCATCCGTCCCTGGCGGCCTCCCGGGTCGGCTCTGACGACGGCACACTCGTCGACCTGCGCCAGGGCGTCATCGTCGTGCCGCCGGGCGAGAGACCGCGAGTCGAACGCACGGCCGTGCAGGTGTTGACCGAGGAATTCGCGCGTCGAACGGGCGTGCCGCTGCCAGTGCAGCACACATGGCCGACGCCGCAGCAGGCACCTGTCGTGATCGCCGTGAGCACCGCCGGCGAGAGCCTCGTGGACGGCGTCTGGCCGACCACATGGCCTGCTCCCGCCGCGCAATCGGGGTGGCGAGTCGCCGACGGGTATCGCGTGGTGGTGGACCGTACGGGCCCGCAGACCACGCTCTTTGTGACGGGTGCCGATGCGCGGGGCACGTTGTATGCGGTCGGCGAGGTGCTGCGCGCGTTGCGGTGGTCTCCCGCGAAGGATCGTGACATGCCGCAGGGCGTGCCCGCGACGCTCGACGTCGAGACGGCGCCCCAGTACGCGTTACGCGGGCATCAGCTGGGCTATCGCGCGACGGCCAACTCGTACGACGGCTGGAGTGCGGCGCAGTACGAGCAGTACATCCGCGAACTCGCGCTGTTTGGCGTCAACGCCATCGAGAACATCCCGTTCCAGGACGGCCGCGACAGTCCGCACTTCACGCTGCCGCGCGAGAGGATGACCGAGGCGGTCAGCGAGATCTGCGCGCGCTACGGGCTGGCCTACTGGCTGTGGGTGCCGGCCGACTTCGACCTCGAGGACACCACGCGGCGAGACGCCGAACTCGCGCGCATCGAGCAGATGGCCTCCGGGCTCGAACGGCTCGACGCCATCTTCGTGCCCGGCGGCGACCCCGGCCACAACCCGGCGCCGCTCGTGTTCCCGTATCTGCGCGACATCGCCGACCGTATCCGTGGCCACCATCCCGACGCGACGGTGTGGATGTCGCTGCAGCAGTTCAAGGCACCGGACATCGACTGGGTCTATGCGCATCTCGACGGTCCGGCACTCGAGTGGTTTGGCGGCCTGGTGGGCGGTCCGAGCAGCCCGCCGCTCGACGACATGCGTGCCAGGCTGCATCGCCGGTATGCCCTGCGCGACTACCCCGACATCACGCACGTGGTGCGCGCGCAGTTTCCGCTGGCCTGGGACCCGGCCTTCGCCGTGACGCTCGGCCGCGAGCCCATCAACCCCCGCCCCCTGTTCTACGCGCAGGCGCACGACCGCCTCGCGCCGCCGACCGTCGGCGCCATCACGTACTCGGACGGCGCACACGACGACGTGAACAAGGTGATCTGGAGTCAACGTGCCTGGTCACGCGACCGCGAGCCGATGGACGTCCTGCGCGACTACACGCGTCTGTTCTTCGGCACGCCGGTGGCCGAGGCGGCGGCCGACGGCATCGCCGCGCTCGAGCGCAACTGGGAAGGCCCGCTGCGCGACAACGCCGGCGTGGACGCCACGCTGAGCCGGTGGCAGGCGTTGCACGAGGCCCATCCCGACGTGGGTGCGAACTGGCGATGGCAGATGGCGGTCTTCCGCGCGTACTACGACGCGTACACCCGGCATCGACAGCGGCGTGAAGCGCAGGACGAAGCGGCGGCAATGGAGGCCCTGCGGAAGGCGTCCGGCGTGGGGTCGGCACGCGCGATAGCCGACGCGCGTGCAGCGCTGGAGCGGTCCGACACCGAGTCGTGCTGCCCGGAGTGGCGCGCGCGGCTCGACACGCTTGCCGACCAGTTGTTCCAGTCGATGCGTCTGCAGACGAGCATCGAGCGGTACGGAGCGAGCGGAGCGGAGCGCGGCGCGGTGATGGACTTCGTGGACCACCCGCTGAACGACCGGTGGTGGCTCGAGGACGAGTTCGTGCGCGTGGAGGCGCTGGCCGATGAGGACGCGCGCGTGGCGAGGCTCGGTGAGCTTGCGGCGTGGAAGGACCCCGGCGAGGGCAGCTTCTACGACGACATCGGCAACATCGCCGCCTCGCCGAGGGTGGTCGGCGTGCGCGTGTCGGACGGCGACGGCGAGGTGCGCGCGCCGACGCCGCACTTCACCTGGGAGGCGCAAGGCCGCAGTCGCAAGCGCCTGTCGTGGCTCACGAGCCTGCGGTGGCCTCCCGCGCTTCGCTATACCGGACTCGACCCTTCGGCGTCGTATCTACTCCGCCTGAATGGCAACGGCGACGTGCGACCGCGCATCGACGGCCGGCACGTGGAGGCGCGCACCTACTCGACCACGCTCGGCGAACCCAAGGAGTACGTGGTGCCGCCCGACGCCCTGGCCGACGGCATCCTGACGCTCACGTTCGACGAGATCGACGAGAGCGACCGCAACTGGCGCCAGCACTCGCGGCTCAACGAGGTATGGCTGCTGCGCCAGTGACCTCACGTTATGCTTGCGGGCATGCAGTATCGCGTGCTCGGCAAGACAGGCTACTCGGTTTCCACCGTCAGCTTCGGGGCCTGGGCCATCGGCGGGTCGTGGGGTGAGGCGGACGACGACGTGTCGATGCAGACTTTGCATCGCACGCTCGATCGCGGCGTCACCTTCTTCGACACGGCCGACGTGTACGGCGACGGTCGCAGCGAGCGCCTGCTCGCCCGCTTGCGTCGCGAACGCTCGGAGCCCTTCATCGTCGCGACCAAGGCCGGGCGTCGACTCCAGCCGCACGTGGCCGACGGCTATACCGCCGCCAACCTCACGGGCTTCGTCGACCGGAGCCTCCGCAACCTCGACGTCGACGCGCTCGACCTCGTGCAGTTGCACTGCCCGCCGACCGACGTCTACTACCGCCCCGAGGTGTTCGAGGTCATGGATGCGCTCGTCGAGGCCGGCAAGGTGCGCGCGTACGGCGTGAGCGTCGAGCGTGTCGAGGAAGCACTCAAGGCCATCGAATACCCAGGCGTGGCCTCCGTGCAGATCATCTACAACATCTTTCGTCAGCGGCCTGCCGATCTCTTCTTCCGCGAAGCTGCGCGTCGCGGGGTGGGGATTCTGGCACGCCTCCCGCTCTCATCGGGCATGCTCACCGGCAAGCTGACGAGGCGTTCGACCTTTGCCGACGACGACCACCGGGCCTTCAATCGACAGGGCGAAGCCTTCGACAGGGGCGAGACGTTCTCGGGGCTCGACTACGAGACGGGCCTGTCGGTGGTCGAGACGCTGCGGCCGCTCGTGCCGGCCGGCATGACGCTGACCCAGTTCGCGCTGCGATGGATCCTGATGGCGCCCGAGATCACCTGCGCCATTCCCGGCGGACGGACGCCGGCGCAAGTGGACGAGAACGTGTCGGCCGCAGACGCCCCGCCGTTGACACCTGACGTCATGGCCGCCATCCGTGCGGCCTACGACGAGCACGTGCGTGGGCACGTGCATCAGCGCTGGTAGCTGCTGCCGGGCGTCCGGCGTAAGGCGTATGGCGTACGGCGTATGGCGTCCGGCGTCGGCGTCTTCCCTGCCGCTTGCGGCCGCTCCCGGCCCCGACTACGATCGAACCATGGCTGCTGCCGCATCGTTCGACATCACCTCGAGCGTCGACCTGCAGGAGGTCGACAACGCCGTCAATCAGGCCACCAAGGAGGTCGCGCAGCGCTACGACTTCAAGGGCGCGCACATCGAGATCGACTTCAAGAAGGCCGACAGCACGATCGTGCTGCACGCCGATGACGACTACCGCGTGAAGGCGGTGTGGGACATCCTGCAGTCGAAAATGATCAAACGCGGCGTGCCCGTGAAGAACCTCACGCTCGGCGAGCCCGAAGCCGCGGCCGGCAGCAGCGTGAAGCGCGTCATCTCGCTGCAGCAGGGCATCCCCACCGACACGGCCAAGGCGATTGTGAAGTACCTCAAGGATGCGGGCCTCAAGAAGGTGCAGGCCACGATCCAGGCCGACCAGGTGCGCGTGACCTCCAACTCCAAGGACGACCTGCAGGATGCCATCCAGCGGCTGCGCAGCCACGACTTCGGCATCGAACTGCAGTTTGGCAACTACCGGAGCTGAGCGCAGGCGTCCGCAGCATCAGGCGTCGCGCTTCGCGCTACACGCATGAGGCATGACAGGCTTCAGACTTCAGGCATGAGGCATGAGGCATGAGGCATGACAGGCATCAGGCATCAGGCATCAGGCATCAGAGTGTCGGCCCGCTGCAGCACCATCAGCGTGATGTCGTCGAACTGGGGCGCGCCCTAGATGAACCGGTCCACCGCGTCGAGGATGTGCGCGATGATGGCCTCGGGCGGTTCGTGGCGGACGCGCCGCACCACCTCGGCCAGCCGCTCGGCGTCGAACTCTTCGTAGTCGGCCGTCTGTGCCTCCGACACGCCGTCCGAATACAGCACGAGCGTATCGCCTGGCTGCAGCGTGACCATCTGCTCGGCCCAGGTCATGTCGGGGAAGAGCCCCAGCGGGATGCCCGTCGCCCCCAGCCACTCGAGCGTGCCGTCGGCCCGCACGATGAGCGACTCGGTGTGCCCCGCCCCCACGTACTGGCAGCGCCCGGTCGAGCCATCGAGCAGGACGAGCGCGGCGGTGGCGTACTTGTTGCCGGGCGTCGTGGCAAACAGCAGCTCGTTGGTCGACTGCGCCAGCTCGGAGAGCGACACGTGATGGTCGAACAACGCGCGGAGCGTGGCCTGCAGGGTGCTCATCAGCAACGACGCCGACAGCCCCTTGCCCGACACGTCGGCCACGCACAACAGGCAGCGGGCGTCGCGCGGGTCGTTGCGCGCCAGGGCCAGCGCGTCGTAGTAGTCGCCACCCACCTGCTGCACGGGCCGGTTCATGGCCGCCAGGAGGAAGTCCGGCAGCGCCGGCAGTTCGGCCGGGAACAGGCCCTGCTGGATGCTGGCCGCCACGGCCAGCTCCCGCTCCATCTGCTGCTTCTCGAGCGTCTCGGCAAACAGCCAGCAGTTGTCGAGCGCCACGGCCGCCTGGGCGGCCATGCCGGCCCCCATCTCGAGGTCGGAGGCCTCGTACTGCTGCGTGCCCGGCCGCGGTCCGAGTGCCGCCAGCCCACAGACCTCGTCGGCATTGCGCAGCAGGAACACCACCGTCAGCCGCTGGTCCACGAAGATCTGTCGCAGCTCGGCGTCGGCAATGTCGTCCACGAGCACCGCGTCGGGCCACTCGGCGAGCTGCGTCCTGAAGCCCTCGAGCGACGGCAGCACCGCGCCCCCCGCCTGACGCCGCACCTCGCCATGGCCCTCGCGACAGGCGACGATCACCCAGCGCCGCACCAGCCACTGCCCCGCCAGCGTCAGCCCGAAGATACGTACCACTTCGTCCGGGTCGTTGGTGCGGGCAAAGGCCCGCCCGAGTTCGACGAGCGTGCGCAGCTGCTGAATCTTCTGATCGAGTTCGTGATTGGCTCGCGTCGCCTCGGCGTGGGCACGGGCGTTGGCGATGCCCGTCGCCGCAATGCCGAGCAGGGCGCTCAGGAACTCGCGTTCGTCGTCGTCGACCGGGCGGTGTCCCGGCGGGGCGAAGGCCAGTTTGCCGACGGCGGGGTTCTCGCCGATGGGCAACTGCTCGACGAGGCCCTTGGCTCGCGCCAGTTCGTCGTCGAAGACCTTACCGGGCTTGCAGTCGGGCAGCCCACGCGCCATGCCCACGCGCAAGCCGGCGCCGTCGTCGATGGCAATGACGGCACGGGTGACCAGCAACCGTCCCATGACGGTGCGCAGGAGGTGACTGAGGAGGTCGTCGAGGTTGAGGGAGGCGTGCAGCAGCTGCGCGGATTCGAGCAGCGATTCCAGGCGGGAGGCCGAGGCAGGTGCCACGACGGCCTACTTCTGGATGCGCTTGAGCAGGCGCAGGCGGTTGCGCTCGCCCGGGACGATTTCGTAGGAGACCTCGTCCATCAGCGATCGCATCACGCGGAGGCCGAGCCCGCCGGTGCGACGATCGTGGACGAGTTCCTCGACCGGCGCGGTGGGCACCTGCGTAGGGTCGAAGCCTTCACCTTCGTCGACGACCTCGATACGCAACGTGACGGCGTCGAAGGTGGCACGGATGGTGACGGCCTTGTTGCTGTCGTAGCCGTGCGCGTGCTCCATCACGTTGGCGCAGGCCTCGTCCACCGCCAGCTCGAGTTTGGCGACGTCGTCATCGACCAGACCGGCTTGTGCGCCGATGTTCGCGACGAAGTCGCGAATGAGGGCCAGATTCTCGGTCGCCGAGGGCACATGCAGGGTGAAGGTCCGCTCGAGCGAGGTCATGTCAGGCTTCCCGCGTCGGAACTTCTGCGAAGCGCTGAATCGCGTCGGGCACGCTGTCGACCATGTCGTAGATGGCATGGAAGCCCAGAATCTCGAAGATCTGAAGGACTTTGGGGGTCAGGCCGCAGATCTTGAGGTCGCCGCCCTGCTCGCGGATCTGCTCGATGAACCCCATGAACACCCCGAGGCCTGCCGACGAGATGTAGGTCAACTTCTCGCCGGACACGACCAGCCGGACATGGCCGGCGTCGAGTTCCGTCTGGATCGCCTGTTCGAAGATCGGCGCGGTGTGCGCATCGAGGAACCCCTCGAGATGCAGCACCACGATGTCTCCTTCCGACGACCGATGCACCTTGAACGGGTGAGGCATCAATACTCCTCGTCCGAATGGCCGTAGTGTAGCCGCAAAGCTGTCGGCCCGACCATCACCGGGACGGCTATCATAAGGGCCGTGACGCCCTTTCTGCACGCCCTCGACGCCGGAGCGCTCGTGATGGCGCCGATGACGAAGGGGTCGAACCTCCCCTATCGACGCCTCTGCCAGGCGCTCGGTGCCGACGTCACCATGAGCGAGATGGTGGTGGTGCGCCGGCTCAAGCAGCGCCATCGCGGTGAATTCGCGCTCATCCAGCGCGCCGCCGACGAGCGGTGCTTCGGCGTGCAACTGGCCGACAAACACCCGGACGACCTGGCGTGGGGTGCTGCGCTCGTCGAGTCGCGCGGCGCCGACGTCGTGGACCTCAACCTCGGCTGCCCCATCGACGAGTTCACGCGGCGCGGCCTGGGATCGGCGCTGCTGCGGCGGCCGACCAAAGTGCGCATGCTGGTCGAGGCGATGAAGCGCGGGGTGTCGCACATTCCGGTGACGGTCAAGATCCGCCTCGGCTGGCACGACGACGAACTCAATGCGCTCGACGTGGCGAAAGCGGCCGAGGACGGCGGGGCCGATGCGCTGGCCATCCACGGACGCACGCGTAACGCCCGGTACCGTCGCGCGGCCGATTGGCAGGCGATTGGCGAGATTGCCGCGCGCGTGCAGATTCCCGTGATTGGCAACGGCGATCTCCTCTATCCCGAAGACATCGCCCGCGCACGGGCCGTCTCCGGCTGCCGGAACCTCATGGTGGCGCGCGGGGCGCTCATCAAGCCGTGGATCTTTGCGGAAGCCACCGGCAGGCCGTTCGACGAGTCGCCCGAGGCGCGGCTGGCCGTCTACCGGCAGTACGTCGACCTGGGGCTCGCCCACTGGGGAACTGACGAACGCGGGCGCGAGAAGTTCAAGCCGTTCCTTGTGTGGCATCTCGGCTTCTGGTGCCGGTTCGTCCCGCGGGATGCCGACGGACGCTACGTGCCGATGCAGGAACGCGCCACACACGCCGCGCCCCGGTCGCCCCTCGAGGCGTTGCTGGCGCGCACCGACCCGACCGCGCACGGCTGGATCGCCGATCGCCTGCTGGCCGGCGACGACCTGCTGCCGGCCGACGCCCCGGCGCCTCCTCCTGCCGCCGATCCGCGCGACGCCCGTGACCGTCCGCGCGAGACGGCCGCGGCAGGCTGATGGCTGGTGCGGGCGGGGCCCGG
>JAEZDP010000333.1 GCA_023418055.1 Acidobacteriota bacterium | reverse complement strand
GCACCGAACAGGTGATAGGCCCAGGCGGCGCGCTCGCGCGTGCGCTGCCCGGGTTCGAGGTGCGCGACAGCCAGCGGGCGATGGCCGGGGCTGTGGCCGACGTGCTCGCCGAGGGCGGCGTGCTGCTCGCCGAGGCCGGGACCGGCACCGGCAAGACCCTGGCGTACCTCGTCCCCGCCATCCTGTCGGGCCAGCGAGTCCTCGTGTCCACCGGCACGAAGAACCTGCAGGAACAACTCATCGACAAGGACGTGCCGCTGCTGCGGCAGGCTCTCGGCGTGCCGTTCCGCGCCACCTGCATGAAGGGCCGCGGCAACTACCTGTGCCTGCACCGCTTCGAGCAGCTGCGCATGGACGACCGGCCCCGTGACGACCACACGCGCATCGCACTGACGCTCATCGACGACTGGGTATCGCGCACGGACACCGGAGATCGCGCCGAACTCGAGGAACTGCCCGACGACCTTCCGGTCTGGCACGCCATCGCCGCAACGACCGAGAACTGCCTGGGCAGCGAGTGCCCACGCTACGACGACTGCTTCGTCACGCGGATGCGGCAGCGCGCCAGCGAATCGGACGTCGTCATCGTCAACCACCACCTGCTGTGCGCCGATGCGCAGGTGCGGCGGCATTCGTTCGGCGAGGTCATCCCCGAATGCCAGGTGGCGATCATCGACGAGGCCCACCAGCTCGAGGACGTCGCCACGCAGTACTTCGGCGTCGTCGTCAGCAACTTCAGGGTGGACCAGCTGGTGATCGATGCCGGCACGGTGCGGTTCGCGCCGGGCTCGGTGCCCGATGTCGAGCGCGAGCGGTTTGCCCTCGCGGTCGAACGCGTGTCGGTGGCGTCGCGCGGCTTCATGCTGGAGTTGGCCGCCAAACGCCCCGGCGTGCATCAGAAGAGCGAGGCGCCGACCGGATTGTTCGACGAGCGGCTGCGCGTGACCGGCGAGACCCTTGCCGAGGCCGTCGGCGAGAGCGGACTGACGCTGCTCGACGCGCTGAGCCACCTCGAAGAGGCGATCGCGCTGATGCGCGACGTGCCCGACGAGGTGCGCGCGCTCGCACGGCGGACGGGCGAGACCCGTGACGATCTCCGCTTCCTCCTGCGTGCCGACGACGACGCGTTCGTGTACTTCCTCGAGCTGCGAGGACGAGGCACGTACCTGCGGGCGGCGCCCATCGACGTGTCGCACATCATTCGTGACGTGCTGCTCGACCGCATGGCCACGGTGGTCCTGACATCGGCCACCTTGTCGATTGGCGGGTCGTTCGGCTACGTCAGGGCGCGCCTGGGCGTGGGTGAGGCGTCAGAGGTGCGCGTGCCGTCGGAGTTCGACTACGGAACGCAGTCGCTGCTGTACCTGCCCCGGCGGATGCCCGACCCGCGGTCGCGGGAGTATCAGGCCGCGGTGGCGGCGGAGGCCGAGGCGCTGCTGCGGGCGAGCGAGGGCCGTGCTTTCCTGCTCTTCACGAGTTACAGCGGCCTGCGCGAGGCGCATGCGCGGCTATCGGTGACGCTGCCCTATCCGATGCTGGTGCAGGGCAGTGCGCCGCGCAGCGTGCTCGTCGAGCAGTTTCGCCGCACGCCCAACGCCGTGCTGTTCGGCACGTCGAGTTTCTGGCAGGGCGTGGACGTGGTGGGCGACGCGCTCAGCCTGGTGGTCATCGACAAGCTGCCGTTTGCCTCACCCGCCGACCCGGTGACGGCGGCGCGGATCGAGTCGCTCACGCAGCGGGGGCTCGACGCCTTCAGCGCGTACCAGGTGCCGCTGGCCATCCTCGCGCTGCTGCAGGGCGTCGGACGCCTCATCCGCCACAAGCAGGACCGCGGCGTGCTGTCGATTCTCGACCCGCGGTTGCAGTCGATGGGCTACGGCCGCCGCTTCCTTGCCTCGCTGCCCCCGGCGCCGATTACGCGCCGCGTCGAAGACGTGCAGCGGTTCTTCGTGGAGTAGAGGCATGCCTCATGCCTCATGCCTCATGCTTCATTTCTGGTTGGAGGAGCCAGTAGCCTGTAGCCAGTAGCCTGTCCAGTAGCCTGAAGCCTGAGCCTGCAGCCTGCAGCCTGCTCCCGCTCACCGCGACGCGCCGGCGATGTAGTCGTCGACGATCTGCTCGAGCACGGGCAGGGGCACCGACCCGTGCGCCAGGACGGCGTCGTGGAACTCGCGCACGTCGAAGCGCGGCCCTAGTGCCTGCTCTGCACGGCGACGCAACTCGCGGATGCGCAGTTCGCCCATCTTGTACGACAGCGCCTGGCCGGGCCACGAGATGTACCTGTCGGTCTCGGTGGTGCACTCGTGAATCGACAGCGCCGTGTTCGAGGCGAGGTAGTCGAGGGCCTGCTGGCGTGTCCAGCCCTTCGCGTGCAGGCCGGTGTCGACGACGAGGCGTGCGGCACGCCACATCGCGTAGGTGAGTCGTCCGAAGTTGCTGTAGGGATCCGTGTAGAAGCCCGCCTCGAGACCCAGCCATTCCGAGTAGAGTCCCCAGCCTTCGCCGAAGGCCGAGATGTAGGTGTAGCGCCGGAAGTTCGGCACCGAGTCCACCTCGTTGGCCAGGGCGATCTGCAGGTGGTGGCCGGGCACGGCCTCGTGCAGCGTCAGCGCCTCGAGGTTGTAGAGCGACCGCGTCTCGAGGGCGTACGTGTTGACCCAGTAGTAGCCCGGTTCGGTGCCCTCGGGCGGGTTGCCGCTGTAGCGCCCGGCCGTGTACTTGGGCGCGAGATAGTCGGGCACGGGCGCGACGCCGTACGGCTG
>JAEZDP010000313.1 GCA_023418055.1 Acidobacteriota bacterium | reverse complement strand
ACGGGCATCGTGGCGCCGCGTGTTGCTCGCGTCGGCGTCCGCGTCGTCTTCTAAGGTAGCGACGGCTCGCCGAGCCGTCGTTGACCGAAGACGAGAATGACAGAGGGGCGGGGACCACACAGGTCTCCGCCCCTTTCGTTTGCCCCGGGAGTCGCGCCGTCAGGACGCGGGGGGCGTCTCAGCGGAGCGCGCGCGCCTCGTACAGGGCCAGCGCGAGAGCCGTGGCGACGTTGAGCGAATCGGCGCCCTCCTCCATCGGGATACGCACGCGCACCTCGCACGCGGCAAGGGCCTCGTCCGTGAGTCCGGCGCCTTCGTTTCCGACGACAATGGCGAGACGCCCGCCTCGCGCTTCGAGGATGGCGTCGCGCAGCGGAACCGCACCCGGAGCCGGCGTCAGCGCCATCAGCCGATAACCGGCGGCACGCACCTGTGCCCATGCGGTCCCCCTTACAGCCTGCGTCCACGGCAGGTCGAGCACCGTGCCCATCGACGTACGGACCGCCTTGCGGTAGAGCGGGTCGGCCGACGTGTCGTCGAGCAGCACGCCCGCCGCGCCGAGCGCACGGGCGTTCCTGAACACGCTGCCGACGTTGTCCACGTCCACGAGGTGTTCGGCCAGCACGAGCGGCAGGTCGTCGCGAAGGCCCGCCAGCCACGGTTCGACGGGCGGCACCGGTGGCCGCCGCACGAGCGCCAGCACACCTCGGTGGAAGTTGAACCCTGTGAGCCGCTGCATGTCGTCGGCGGGTCGAACATCGAGCCGCCCCGCGCAGCGCTCGTCGAGCCGCAGCGCCCGCACGGCCGCGGGCGAGGCCAGCACGCGAACGACATGCCACGACGCCCCGGCGTCGCAGAGGTCGAGCAGCCGCTGCAGCACCAGTCGCCCCTCGACGACGAAGAGGCCGTGTGCTCTGAGGGCCGCGGCGTCGCCGACGAGCGACCAGTCGGTGTCGCTCACCGTCGTGCCAGTGCACGCGCCGGATTGCGCTGGAGTATCGTGGTCACGGCCTCATCGCCCAAGCGCTTGCGCAGGTGCGGGACGACATGCGTGAAGAGCGCGGTGTGGCCCCGGTACTCGCCGCCATCGGGTTCGCCCACGCGATACCACCCGGCGTCGTGCGACAGCAGCACGCGATCGAGCAGGCCGGCATCGGCCAGGGTGGCGGCCAGCGTGACGTGTCGTTCGGCGGACCCTTCGCTCACGCCGTCGAGTGAGATCCAGGCGCCGCGCTGCGCACCGCGCACGATCGACGCGCTGTCGCGCTCGCCCTGGGCATGTACCCAGATGAAGGTGTCGAGCGACAGCCCGCCCTTCTCGATGACGTCCATCTGTTCGTGGGCGGCCACGCCGTCGCCCGTGTGCGACGCGATGGCCAGTCCGGTGGCCTTGTTCGTGAGGACCGCCGCCTCCACCAAGGTCCGGTCGATGCGCGAGAGTGACCCGCTGTCCACGCCGATCTTCATGAACCCCGGGCGCACGTCGGTGCCGTCGATGCCGCCCTCGGCCTCGCGCATCCACCGCGTTGCGAGTTCGGCCGCGCTCTCCTTGAAGGCGTGTGCCGGCACGAACTTGTCGTCGGCCGCGCCGTAGTAGCCGGTGTTCGTCAGGATGTGAAGATCCGCCGCCTGCGACAGGCGCAACAGCAGTTGCGGATCTCGTCCGATGTAGGCCGGCGTGCACTCGACGAGCGTGCGGACGCCGTGGGTTCGCGCCTCGCGCAGGAACGGCAGGGCCCGACGGAACGCCGCATCGCGGTCGTAGCGATGGGGTCCGACCTCGGCTGCGCCCACGAAGTCGACGAGCACGTGTTCGTGCACCAGCGTGACGCCGAGATCTTCGGCCGGTATGGGTCCCCTCACCGTCATCACCGAACCGCGCGCCACGGGTGCTTCAGTTCGCTCCTGGGCGACCGTCCTGCCTGCCGCATCACCCGCGAAGGCGCCGAACGCGGCGGCAAGTCCCGCCCGCCTGACAAACTCCCTGCGTGTCGGCTGAGACATGTCGTCAGGATAGATCGCCAGACGCGATAATGGCGGGATGGATGACGGCCCTTGTGACCTGCAGACCTCGTCCGGTGTCCTGCCGGGCACGCTGTATCACGCCGAGAGCCCGAGGGCGCTGCTCGTGTTCGCACACGGCGCCGGTGCGGGCCGTGCCCACCCGTGGATGCGCGGCCGGGCCAGCGACCTGCGCGAGCGTGGCCTGTCTGTGTTGACCTTCGACTTCCCGTACATGGCCCAGGGGCGGCGTGTTCCCGACAAGGCACCCGTGCTGGTGTCGGCCTTCCGCGACGTCGTGGCCCATGCGGCGACGCTCACGTCTGCCCCGCTGCTCATCGGCGGCAAGTCGATGGGGGGCCGCATGGCCACGATGCTGGCAGCCGAGCCGCCACTGCACCCCGCCGTCATCGGTGTGGTGTCCATGGGCTATCCGCTGCATCCTCCCGGCAAGCCCGATCAACTTCGCGTGGCGCATCTCGGCGCGGTCGAGGTGCCCTGGCTGGCAGTGCAGGGCACGCGCGACCCCTTCGGGTCGGCCGACGACATCGCCGAGGCGTGCCGCGTGGCTGGCGTGTCGCCCACCATCGTCAGCGTGCCGGACGGCGGTCATGGCTTCGAGGTGCCGAAGCGGTCGGGCAGCCAGGCGGCGACGTTTGCCGCCGTGGCCGATGCCGTCTCGAACTGGCTTGATACACTGCTGTCCGCTTCCGAACAGTGAAGGAGACCTGCCGCGTGACGCTCAAGCTCATGGTCGCTGTCCTGCTGGCCGCGGTGGCTGCCGCGCCAGCCTCCGCGCAGAACGCGCGTGCGGCCACACCGGCGGCCGGCGCCACCGCCCTCGACCGCTACGTCGCCGAACCCGACGATGCCTACCAGTGGTCGGTCGTAGGCACCCGCCAGGAGGGTTCGCTCGTCGTCACCACGCTCGACATGACGTCGCAGCGCTGGCGGTCGGCTGACGAGGTGAAGCGGCGGGAGTGGCGGCACTGGGTGACCGTCATTCGCCCCGACACGGTGCAGAGCGACGTCAGCCTCCTGTTCATCACGGGCGGCGACAACGACGACAAGGGCGCGCTTCCGCGGCTCGACCCCGTGCTGGCGTCCATCGCGCAGCAGACCGGCACCATCGTGGCCGAACTGCGCATGGTGCCCAACCAGCCGCTGGCCTTCGCCGACGGCACGCCGCGCGGCGAGGACGACCTCATCGCGTACACGTGGGACAAGTTCCTGAAGGGCGGCGACGACCGCTGGCCCGCCCGCCTGCCGATGACCAAGGCGGCCGTGCGTGCCATGGACACCGTGCAGGCCTTTGCGCAGAGCGACGCCGGTGGCCGCCGCGCCATCACCCGATTCGTCGTCTCTGGAGGCTCCAAACGAGGCTGGACGACGTGGACGACCGCGATCGTCGACAGCCGCGTCGTGGCCATCGTCCCGCTCGTCATCGACATGCTCAACCTCGAGCCGTCGTTCGTGCATCACTACCGCGCGTATGGAGCGTGGGCCCCTGCCGTCAAGGACTACGTGACGCACGACATCATGAGCTGGATGGGCACGCCACGCTTTCGCGAGCTGATGCAGTTGGTCGAGCCGTACGAATACCGCGAACGTCTGACGTTGCCGAAGTTCATCGTGAACGCCAGCGGCGATCAGTTCTTCCTGCCCGACTCGTCGCAGTTCTACTTCAAGGATCTGAAGGGCGAGAAGTACCTGCGCTATGTGCCCAATGCGGATCACTCGCTGCGCAAGAGCAACGCGCCAGAGAGCCTGCTGGCGTTCTACCAGTCCGTCGTCACGGGCACGCCGCGCCCGAAGTTCGACTGGACCATCAGCGACGACGGGGTGTTCACGGTGACGACAGACACCCGGCCGTCGAAGGTGCAGTTGTGGCAGGCCACCAACCCGAAGGCGCGTGACTTCAGGCTCGAGACGATCGGGCCGGTGTGGACGGCCACGGCCGTCGAGTCGGATCGCGCCGGCCGGTACGTCGCACGCCTGAAGGCACCCGCTGACGGCTGGACCGCGGCGTTCGTCGAGCTGACCTTCCCGAGCGGCGGGACGGTGCCCTTCACGTTCACGACCGACGTGAAGGTACTGCCCGACCGGTATCCGTTTGCGGCGCCGACGCCCGCAAGGCCGCGCGCCTCGTCGCGGCCCTGAGGGCGATGCCGGCCACCACCAGCCACCCCACATCCGCGCTGCGAGCGGCCCTCGTCGCGGTGGGCGTGTGGCTGCTGCTGCTGGTCGTGGCCAACCTGTACCTGGTCGGGCGCCAGGCCACCGATCAGAACCTCTTCATCAACCCGCCGTCGCGGGCCTACGTGACGCTGCCCGTCGCAGGCACGCCCGATCCGGCCGCCACGCCGCCATTCGGTCGACCCGATTTCGTGCCCGCCACACTCGAGCCGGCACCGAGCATCGAGGCCGGCGACTTGCTCATCGCGGTGGACGGCCAACTCACCCTCACGGTGGATCGCGCGCGTGCCGCGCTCACCTCGCAGCAGTCGCAATCGGCGATCGTCTACCGGCCGTCGTACCAGCGGGCGCTGCTTGCGGTCCGGGTGCCCGCCCAGGCCTTGTCGGACGCGCTGCGGTCCATCGGCAACACGGTGGTGGTGACCGACGTGACCGCCGGCGGCGCCTCGGCGCGTGCGGGCATGATCGTGGGCGACGTCATCACCCGCATCAACGGCCAGGGCTTCTCCACGGCGCTCGAAGCCGATGACGTGATGCGGCAGTCGGGCACCGAGCGCGAGACGGTCTACGACATCCTGCGCGGCGGCGAGGCCATCAGCCTCAACGTGCGACTCGCAGCCTTCGGGCTCTCGCTCGGCGAGGCGCTGCGCGCCCTCGTGGGCCTGCTGTACATCCTGGCCGGCCTCACCCTGACGTCGCTGCGGGCGCACATCAAGGCCGCCCGGTACCTGGGGCTGGCCTGGATGGGCACCGGCGTGACCATCGCGCTGCTGCTCGGCGGGCAGCGTCGCGGTATGGCGCCATGGTTCCGCGTCGTCACCGACCTGTTCGTCGCGGGGGGTGGGCTGTTCGGCATGGCCGCGTGGCTGCACGCGATGCACTACTTCCCGCGCGAGCGGACGCGGCTCGTCGCGAGACGATGGGTGCGCCCGACGGCCTACGCGCTCGCGGCTGCCGGCACGCTGGCCGTGGTGGTTGCCGCCTGGTCCGGCCGCGTCGGACCACTGCTGCCTGTGGCACTGGTGCTCTACGTGGTCTTCATGATCGTCGCCACCTGGCGTACGCGTGAGGGCTACGGCGCGGAAGAGCGCGAGATACTGCGCCCGCTGACGCGCAGCATCAAGGTGGCCCTCGGCACGACGTTCGTCATCCTGCTCATCGGGGTCGCGGGCGGCCTTCGCGGGGTGCCGCTGCTCGTGTCGGTGGTGCTGTCGTCGGTCTACCTGGCCGTACTGGTGGTGCACATCTACGTCATCGGGCGCTACCGCCTGCTCGAAGGCGACCTCCGGATCCGCCGGAACGTGCAGTACCTGCTCGTGAGTTCCGCGTGGACCGCGGCCATCGTCGGCGCAGGCATCTGGTTGTGGTGGTCGCTCGTGCACATGGAACTGCCGCTGCCGAACGTCCGGCTCACCGGCGAGACCATCGAGGTA
>JAEZDP010000328.1 GCA_023418055.1 Acidobacteriota bacterium | reverse complement strand
CGGCATTCGCAAGGCACTCGGCGCGAGGCGACGCGAGATCCTGCTGCAGTTCCTGGTGGAAGGCCTCGTCATCACGTTCCTCGGCGGGCTGGCCGGCGTGGTGGCGTCCTTCGGCCTTGTGTGGGCCTTCAGCCCCAGGCCGTTCCTCGCGGAACTACTCGACGACATGACGCGCAAGACGGACATCCACCTCGTGATGTCGATCGAGTTGCTCGGCATCTGCACGGCGATCCTGATGGTGGTGGGGCTCATCGCCGGCCTGCTACCGGCCGTGCGGGCGTCGAGGCTCGACCCGATCGAGTCGCTACGCTACGAGTGAGGGGAGACGTACGCCATACGCCATACGCCGTACGCCATACGCCATACGTGAGGCATGAGGCATGAGGCGTGAGAGGCGTTACTCCCTCTTCCCGTCCTCCATAATCCTGCCCAGCCACTCGGCAATCGTCGTCGCGACGTCGGGCGTGATCGCCTGCTCTTCGAGGGTGCCGTATTCGCTCACCTCGCCCGTCTTCGCGGGCACGAGCAGGTGGTTGATCCGCGGTAGCTTCACGACGTCCGCGCCGCGGCCGTTCTTGCGCGCCTGTGCCAGCGCAAGCAGCGCGTCAGCGTTGTCGGGCGCCACCTGCGTGTCGAGTTCGCCCTGGACGATGAGCAGCGGCTGGTTGGCCTTGCGCAGCGGCACCGCGGGGTCGTACTCGAGCAGGCTCTTGAACCACGGCGTCTCGGCCTGCTTGCGCAGCGCGTCCGGCACGCCGTCCCATCCTTCGCCGGTCAGCACCGCGTTCATGATCTGCGTCTGCAGCGCCATCCGCTTCTGCTTCTCATCGTCGGGCAGCGCCAGCCGCGAGAGGGCGTGCCGCTGCTGTGCGAGGATGAGCTCGCTGCCGGTCGTGCCAGGGCCTGCGATCGAGACGACCGCGGCGATGTCCTTCGTGCGTGCAGCCGCGAGCAGGGCGACCGCGGCACCCTCGCTGTGTCCGACGAGCGCCACGCGTTTGTCGTCCACGTCCTTGCGCTTCCTGAGGTCGCGCACGATTGCCAGGACGTCCTCGGCGTAGTCGGGCAGCGTCGCCGACTCGGCGCGCCCCCCGCTCTGCCCGACGCCCCGCTTGTCGAAGCGCAGCACGAGGAAGCCGGCGTCGGCCAGGGATCCGGCCAGCTGGCCGAGAATCGGGATGCCAAACGCGGTGCCGTCGCGGTCGATCTCCCCAGAGCCGGCGATGAGGACGACGGCTGGCAGCGTGGTGACGTTCCTGGCCTTGCGATCAGGGGCCGTCACGCCTGGCGGCCGCGAGATCGTGGCGGCGAGGTTGAAGCCGTTGGCCGGCACCATGTCCTCTTCGTCGTTCTCGCGGAACACCTTGACGGCGCGCGTGAACACCGAGGTGATGTCTTCGCGCACGACGTCGATGCCGGCTGCCGGGATCGAGTAGCGCACGAGCCGGCCAGTGGCAGATTCGACCCACACCAGCACGGCGAGCGGCGCCCCCGGGTTCGACACATCCACCGTGTGCCGCCGCACGTCGAACGTGCCGCCGGTGGTCTGGATGCGCTCGGTGTCCACCGCGGTGAGGCGCGCCTCGACCTCCGCCTGCGGGGCCACGTACACGCGGAGCACCGCTCCCGGTTCGAGTGGCAGCAGCCGGCGGCCGAGTCCCTCGACGGCGCCGAAGACGTTGTTGGGGAAGATCACCGTGTCGGCCGACACGGCATCCGACTTCTCTTCGACCTCCTCGCCCCTCGTGATGCGGCTCGCGGCCGTGCCGTCGGCAAAGGTCGTCTCCACCGCCTGCGCCTGGCCGCGCACGAGCATCTCCATGTTCAGGCGCTGCGGTGTCGTGCCGGGACCGTACACGATCTCGGCGGATCGCAGGCTGAAGTTGCCACCCTCCACACCTCCCGTCGAGCGGATGACCGTGCGGCCGTCCATCTCGACGACGGAGACGTCTTCGGTGCCGACCGGCCTGCCCTGGACGAGGATGCGGAACGATGCCGACGAGGTGCGGTCCGTGGTGGGCTGGACCGGCTGGGCCGGCTGGGCCAGCAGCGGTGACGCCAAGAGGAGCGTGGCAAACCACGTAGAATATCGGACGGACGCACGCATGAGTCTCAGCATAGCCCAGTCATTCCAGGTGCAATACGACGCACTGCACGGCTCGGCGGTCGTGATCGACAGGTCGCAGACCGACGCGCGTCTCGAGGTGACGGGGGCAGACCGTGTGGAGTGGCTGCAGGGCCTGCTCACCAACGACGTCGCAGCGTTGGCGCCAGGGCAGGGATGTTACGCAGCGTACCTGACGCCCCAGGGGCGCATGATCGGCGACATGCGGGTGCTCCACCTCGGCGACCGCGTCATCCTCGACGTGCCGGCCGCAGCGCGCGCGACCCTGCTCAGCAGGCTCGACCAGTTCATCATCATGGAGGACGTGGTGCTCGCCGACCGCACCGGCGAACTGTCGTGCGTCTGCGTTGCCGGACCGCGAGCGGCGGCGGTCCTCGGTCAACTCGGGGGCGTGGCGCCGGAGGCGCTCGAGGGGCTCTCGGAGCACCATCACCTGCCGGCGAGGTTTGCCGACGTGGACGCGTTCTGTGCCGCCTCGCGCGAGTACGGGGTAGCCGGCTTCGACGTGTACCTGCCGGCGGCGGCCGCCGCGCGGCTGCTACAGATGCTCGCCGAGGCCCACGTCCACGCGATCGACGAGGCCGTTGCCGAAACGGCGCGCATAGAGGCCGGACGACCGCGCTTCGGCGTGGACATGCACGAAGACACCATTCCCCTCGAAGCCGGCATCGAGCATCGGGCGGTGAGCCTCACCAAGGGCTGCTACGTGGGGCAGGAGGTCATCATCCGCGTCCTGCACCGCGGCCAGGGCCGCGTCGCCCGGCGGTTGTGCCTCGTGGTGTCGTCTGCAGACGCCGAGGCATGGCCGACGGAAGGCGGCTGGAGGGCTGGGGCGGAACTCGTGGCCAACGGCAAGGCGGTGGGCCGGCTCACGTCGGTGTGCGTGTCGCCACGCCGCGGACGGTGGCTGGCCATCGGCCTCGTGCACCGGGATGCGGCCGTGCCGGGCATGTCCGTCGACGTGGTGGATGCTGGCGTGTGGCAAGAGGCCAGCATCGAGGCCCTCATCCAGGCGTGATGACCTCGGACGGGGCCGCGCGCCGGACCACGGTGGTCGTTGCCGCCGCGGTCGTCGAGCGCGAGGGGCATTTCCTGATGACGAGGCGGCTGGAAGGCACGCACCTGGCCGGCTGCTGGGAGTTTCCGGGCGGCAAGCGGCACGACGGGGAGACGCTCGAGCAGTGTCTGATTCGCGAGATCCGCGAGGAGCTTGCCTGCGAAGCCGTGGTTGAGCGGCTCTTGGTGTCCACCTCGCACGACTACGCAGAACGGTCCGTATCGCTGCACTTCTTCGCGTGTGCCTTGCGGGGCGAGCCGCACCCGCAGGATGGGCAGGAGATGCGGTGGGTCTCCCGACAGGGACTGCGAGAACTCGAGTTGCCCGATGCCGATCAGGTGCTGGTCGATCTCCTGACGGCCCAGGACAGTACGCGTCCGACCGAAGGTGCCTGACATGACGTCATCGGATCACCACGACACCACACGCATCGAAGGCTTCAGCGATGCCGTGTTCGGGTTTGCGGTGACGCTGCTCGTCGTGTCGCTCGAAGTGCCACGCAGCTACGACGACATGCGTGCGGCCATGCGCATGCTGCCGGCCTTTGCGGCCTCCTTTGCGCTGCTGCTGCTGGTGTGGCAGGAGCACCGCACGTTCTTCAAGCGCTTCGGCACAGACGATGGGCCGTTGCTGTGGCTGAACGGGGCGCTGCTGTTCACGGTGCTGGCGTACGTGTACCCGCTCAAGTTCCTGATGAACCTGCTGCTCGGCCCCGACGGCTTTCTCGCGGGGGGCATACCCTCGGGCGTCCGCGAGGAGGACGTGCCGCAGTTGATGGTGATGTACGGCCTGGGCTTCGTCGCGCTCTTTGCCGTGTTGGCCTGCATGCACTTCCGCGCCCTCGCCGTTCATCGGAGGCACGGGGCGTCGGCAGAGACGCTGCGGGACATCCGCGTGCACGGAGGCGCAAGCCTCGTGTACGTGGCCATCGGGTTGGCGTCGGTGCTGGTGGCGCTCGTCGGGCGGACCGGCCTGGCCATGGGGCTGTCCGGCGGGCTCTACGCGCTCACGGGCCCTGCACACGTGCTCTACCACCGTGTGGTCGTGCCCAGGCTGTATCGCGGTGCAGCAGCACCGATGGTGAGGGAGCAGAGGCCGGTCAAGGGGCGGCGAGCAGGGCGGCGGGGCACCGCGTAGGGCGTGGGGTGGACGCGGCGCGCGTGGAGGAGAGGCGCCGGCTCCTGCTGCCCGGCGCCCGCCTCGTGTCAGTATCTGTTTACGGCTGCCAAATGGTCGCGCCGATGAAGCGCTCGGCGTCGCCGACGTTGTAGTAGTAGACGGTCACCAGCTTGCCGTCGGGACGTTCGACCGTGCGCGGGTAACCGAGGTCCCAGGTGCCCGCGTCCTTGCGCAGCACCACTTCGTCGTCCCACGTGCGTCCCTCGTCGCTGCTGATGCGCGCGCGGATGCCGTACGGCTCGGCGCGATAGCCGTAGGTCACGACCAGCCGGCCGTCCTTCAGTTTCACGAGGCTCGGCGGGTTGCCGCGGCCGGTGTCGGGCACGGCGCGGGCGACGTGTGACCAGGTGGTGCCGTTGTCGTCCGACCTGTAGGCCTCGATCCAGCGGCGGAAGCGGACGGTCGTGAAGAGCGACGAGGCCGACAGCCGGATGGTGGACGGCATGATGCCGTAGTCGTTGTCGGTCGGTTCGTCGTGCACGTAGCCGAGCCGCGTCCAGGTCTTTCCGCCGTCCGTGGTACGCGCGGCGAACACGCGGCCCTCGCGTTCGTTCGACTTGGCGGCCGTGAGCATGATGGTGAGCGTCGAGGGGCCGTCCACGAGGTAGTCTGTGCGCGCGGCGATGCCGGCGGTGCCGAAGTCCGGCAATGCGTGCGGGCCCTTCCACGAGCGTCCGCGGTCCAACGAGTAGTAGAAGCGCGACGGGCCGGTGTGGATGTTCGCCATGCGCGCGGTGAAGACGAAATCGGGATGGCTGAAGTCGATGCCGCCAGGGCTCGGTGTCACCTCGCGTCCGCCTTGTTCGGCGGGCACGCCTGCGACCTTGGCGCCCGGAGGCGGTTTCAGGCCGTCGGGACGCTCGATGTTCCAGGTGCGTCCGCCATCCGTGCTGCGGGCCAGCAGGTGTTCGGCCGGCCGGGTGTAGTCGATGGAGTGGCCGCGCTGGTTGTCCTTGAAGTAGCCCGACTCGAACCCGACGAGGATCTCGTCGCCCCACTGCCAGATACCGTGGTTGGCCGGCCACCCGCCATAGCGGCCGGCCTCCTTGTAGACCTCGACGTGCTGGACACTGGCGGGTTGTCGTTCGGCAAGAAGGAGGACGGGCGCAGCGGCGAGGGGCAGCAGCGCGAGCAGGCAGGCGTTTCGCATCGGTTGTGGGCTCCGAGCGCAGTACAGTCCAGGCCCGTTCCATTTGTCAAGTTCACGCGCGCCGAATCGAAACGTGTTTCATGTGTGGCCGGGGTCAGACCTGCGGCGTGATCGTGGTGGGGTCAGACCTGCCGCGTGACGTTGCGGGGTCAGACTTGCCAGCTGTCGCTCCTGGGGGCAGGCCGCTATACGTTGGCCTCAGGGCGCCGGACCGCCACCGCGCGCAGCCCACGGTGGTGGACCGCCCCTCCGCTCGGCCTCGGCGCGCCCCGCGGCTCCCGCAACGCGCCTGAACTACGAGGGGAGTGTGGGGAGGGGAGCCGCTGCCGTCCTCGTAATGCACCGACGCGCCATGGGGCAGACCAGGCATCGCGGCCGCCGCGCCGTGCACACGAGTGCACCGAGGTCCATCAGAGCCTGGTTGAAGTCGAACACGTGTTTCACGGGCAGGACCGCCCGGGAGATGTCCCAGAGATGCCGCTGCGTCGCGTGGGACTTGGGATCTCCGGTGCCGAGGAACACGCGGTGCAGGACACGGGCGACGTTGGTGTCGAGGATTGCGGCGCGTCGCCCGAAAGCGAAACTCAGGACCGCGCCGGCGGTGTAGGGCCCGATGCCCTTGAACGACCGGAGGGTCGCCTCGTCGTCTGGCAGCCGGCCCTCGTACCGGGCAACGGCCTCGCGGGCAATCGATTGCAGGCGGCGGGGCCGGATGTTGTAGCCCAGTGGGCGCCAGGCCTCGACCACGTCGTGTTCGGGGGCCGCAGCGAGGGCTGAGAGCGAGGGGAAGCGCTCGAGCCACTCGAGGTACTTGGGGAGGACGCGGTCGACCTGCGTCTGCTGCAGCATCACCTCAGAGACGAGGATGTGGTAGGGGTCGGCGGTCTCGCGCCACGGGAGGGAGCGTCCCTGTTGGCGGTACCAGGCAAGGAGGGCGGTGCGGAACCACCGGCGGGCCTGGCCGTCCGGGACGGGGAGGGGTAGTCGCGGCCGGCGCGGCACGGCGGGAGTATAGCGCGTGGGGTCAGACCTGCGCGGTGATGGCGGCGGGGTCAGACCTGCCAGGCGTCGTCGTGGGGTCAGACCCCACACCGACGCCCCGCAGGTC
>JAEZDP010000298.1 GCA_023418055.1 Acidobacteriota bacterium | reverse complement strand
GTGCCGACCTGCGCGATGGCGTTGCCGCTCACCGGCTTCGAGAGCGACTTCAGCTCGTTGGTGATGGCCTCGACGGCCTTGTCGATGCCGCGCTTGAGTTCCATCGGGTTCGCACCGGCCACGACGTTGCGTGCGCCTTCGCGATAGATGGCCTGGGCCAGCACCGTGGCCGTGGTGGTGCCGTCACCGGCGATGTCGCTCGTCTTGCTCGCGACCTCACGCACCATCTGCGCGCCCATGTTCTCGAGCGCGTCCGGCAGGTCGATCTCCTTGGCGACGGTCACGCCGTCCTTGGTGATCGTGGGCGAGCCGAACTTCTTGTCGAGCACCACGTTGCGGCCCTTGGGGCCGAGGGTCACCTTGACCGCATTGGCCAGGTGGTTCACGCCGCGGAGGATCGCTTGGCGCGAGTCCTCACCGTAGATAATCTGCTTCGCCATAGTCGTCGCTCTCCCTTAGCCCACCACCGCGAGGACTTCGTCTTCGCGCATGATGAGGTACTCCTTGCCATCGAGCTTGATCTCCTGGCCGGAGTACTTGCCGAACAGGATGGTGTCGCCTTCCTTCACATCGAGCGGGGAAACCTTGCCGTCATCCTTGACCTTGCCCTTGCCAACGGCGAGGACCTTGCCCTGTTGCGGCTTTTCCTTGGCGGAGTCGGGGATGATGATGCCACCCACCTGCTGCTCCTGCTCTTCGATGCGCTCCACTATCAGTCGGTCGTGTAGCGGTCGGAGGTTCATTGTTTGCACTCCAGTCGAGGGTTGGGACGCGTGGCGCGTCCGGACGCGTTGAAAGACTTCGTCACGGAAACGTTAGCAGTCCCCGTGTTCGACTGCTAAGTATAGCGGCTCCTCTCTGGCAGTCAAGGGGGGAGAGTGCCAAGAAGGGAGGAACCAAGGAACGAAGGAGCGAAGGAACGAAGGAGGGAAGGAACGAAGGAAGGAACGGAGGAGGGATCGGCCCGTCGGGTACCGTGCGTCTCGCAGCGTCAGCGTTTCAGGGCACGTCGCCGGCGCGGGCGGGGAGACTCGCCGCCGTCGGCCTGGGCGTATTCGGTCATCTTGCGGGTGAGGGTGTTGCGGTGCACGCCGCTCAGTTCGGCCGCGCGCGTGATGCTGCCGCCCGACTCCTTGAGGGCGGCCTCGAGGAACCGGCGCTCGAACTCGCGCTGGGCTTCCGGATACCGGATGCCGCCTGCGATCATCGCGCCGACGAGGCGTTCGAGGTCCCTGAGCATCGGCGCGTCAGACGAGCGATCGGCCCGTCAGGCGGGTGAAGGCCTCGAGATACTTCGCACGCGTGCCGGCGACGACCTCGTCGGGGAGCGTCGGCACGGGGGGCTGCTTGTTCCAGGCAATCGCCTCGAGATACTCGCGCACGTACTGCTTGTCGAAGCTGGGCTGGGCCCGACCAGGGGCATACGCATCGGCGGGCCAGAAGCGCGACGAGTCGGGCGTCAGCACTTCGTCGATGAGCACGAGCGTCTCGCGACCGTTTTCAACGACGACGCCGAACTCGAACTTGGTGTCGGCCACGAGGATGCCCTGTGACGCCGCATGTGCGGCCCCACGGCCATAGATGTCGAGCGTGAGCGTCTTCAACGCGGCCAGCCGCTCTGCGCCCACCAGCCGCGCCGCGGCCTCCTCGGCGATGTTCTCGTCGTGTCCGCTCTCGGCCTTGGTCGCCGGCGTGAAGAGCGGCTCGGGCAGTCGCGCGCATTGGACGAGCCCGGGCGGCAGCGCGTGTCCACAGATGGCGCCGGTGGCCTGGTAGTCCTTCCACCCCGAGCCTTCGAGATACCCGCGGGCCACACACTCCACCGGCAGCGGCGTCGTGCGGCGCACGAGCATCGCGCGCCCGCGCAGCCGGTCGGCGTGGGCCTGCACGCTCGAGGGGAAATCACGCGTGTCCATCGACACCAGGTGGTGTGCCACGCGGTCGCCAAGCATCTCGAACCAGAAGGCCGAGAGTTGCGTCAGCACCTTGCCCTTGTCGGGAATGCCCGACCCGAGCACGTAGTCGAAGGCCGAAATCCGATCGCTGGCCACCATCAGCAGGTGGTCGGCGTCCACCTCGAAGACCTCGCGCACCTTGCCCCGGCGCAGCAGCGGCAGCGGGAGATCCGAGAAGTCGAGGAGCGAGGAAGGGGAGGGCGACGCCATGAACGGACCGGCCAGCGGACGCCCTACGATACCGGACCGCGTGAAGGGAGTCTAGGAGCGCTACGGCGTCCTGATCGTGAGCGACCCTCGCGTCACCTGCACCGTCACCGTGGGGCCGCCGCCGTTCAGTGCGCCAGCGGCACGGCGGACGTCGCCGTCGACCGTCGGCGAGAACGTCTCGGGGGCACGCAGTTCCCCGCGCTCCACCGAGGCCTCCAGGGTGACGCCTGCCGCCGGCAGCGTGACATCGACATCGTCGCCCTCGACCTGCACGGTGGCGGTCACCGCCTGCGCCATCGCCATCGACACCGTGAGCCGCTCGGCGTCGATCTCGACGGGGGTCTGCACGTTGCGCAGCTTGATCGTGCCGCCGGCACCGGTGACGCGGATCGGGCCCGCGCCGCCGATCACCTCGATCGTCGAGCGCTCCTCGTCGATGGTGACGGGGCCGGCTGCGTCGGTGACTTCGACGTCGACGGCTTCGATCTCGAGTGTGGCCGAGGCTGGACGGACCAGCCGGAGGGTGCCGCGCCGGGTCTCGAGCGTGACGGCCGTCCCTGGGCCGAACTCTGCACGACCCTCGGCGTGAGACCCCGTGACCGGCCCGGTCACGTCTTCAATCGTCAGGTCTCCACGGTAGTCGTCCAACTGCGCGCCCGCCATGCCCCGTACATGGGCCACCCCGCGCCCACTCAGGTGCAGGGTCAGTGCCCGCGGCACACGCAGCGTCAGGGTACGGTCGGCACGGGGCGCGCCTTCCGCCTCGTCGAGCACCAGGGTGGCGCGCGAGCCCTCGGCCTCCAGACGCAACCCGAGGGCCGACTCCTGCCTGTCGAGGTCGTCCTCGTCGAGGCCGTGCAGGGTGCTTTCGAGCGTGGCCGCCACCGCCGTCACGTCGTCGCCCTGCACATCCACCCGGCCGCGGAACTCGTCGATCACCAGGACGGTGCTGTCGCCTGGCAACCGGAGTTCGGATGTCTGGGTGACGGTTCGCGACGCAGGATGGTCGCCCATGTGTCCGCGGGCCGCCCGGAACATCTCGCGCAACGAGAAGCCGCGGGCCCCATCCGGGGCGGGCGGCGCCGTCGCCTGGTAGAGCACGGTGCCCAGCACCACGAAGAGGGCGACAAGCAGAAGTTCACGCTTTCCCATAGCACCGATACCCCAACCTATAGTACAGTCGCCGCCTGCAAGCCCAACGGCTTATGATGGGCTACTTCAAGACCGCACTGATTGTGCTGGCCACCGTCCTGCTGGTGGCGCTGTTCCTTCGCCACGCGAACCTGTCGATGGTCGTGTCGGAACTGCGTCGTGCCGACCTGCGCTACGTGGCGCTGGCCGCCCTGGCGACGGTCACGACCTTCGTCTTCCGCGCCTGGCGGTGGCAGCACCTGCTGGCCCCGGTCGGCCGCGTGGGCTTCGGCAACGCCTTTCGCACCACGGTCATCGGCTTCGGCGCCAACGGCCTGCTCCCGGGCCGGGTGGGTGAAGTGCTGCGCCCCTACCTGCTGGCGCGCCGCGAACGCCTCGACCCCACGGCCGCCTTCGCCACCATCGTCCTCGAGCGCGCGCTCGACCTCATCACGCTCCTCTGTCTGTTCGCCCTGTCGGTGACGGTGTTCGACCCCGGCTTCTCGGTGAGGGACGCACAAACGCTGCGCGCCGTTCATTTCGGAGCCGCAGTGGCGGGTGGAGCGGCCGGCGCCGGGCTGGTCGTGGCGTTCCTGCTCGCAGGACATGCCGAGCGTGTGGCCGCCTGGTCGGTGCCCATCACGAGGTGGCTGCCTCAGCGGCTCGCCGGCTGGGTCACCACGCTCATCACGGCGTTCGGGCAGGGCTTCGCGGTGCTGCGGGCGCCACGGGCGCTGGTGCCCGCGCTGGGTTGGTCGGTAGCGGTGTGGGTGTCGATTGCGGTGACGACGTGGGCCATGGCGCGGGCCTTCGACCTGACGTTGGCGCCGATGGGCACCTTCGCCGTGCTGATGTTCCTGGCCGTCGGCGTGGCTGTGCCGACGCCGGGGGCCGTGGGAGCGTTCCACGAGGCCGTGCGCCTCGCGATGGTCACGCTGTTTGGCGTCGACAACGACGTATCGGTGGCCATGGCCGTGGCACTCCACGCCATGGCGTTCCTGCCGGTGAGCGCCGCCGGCATCTACTTCATGGCGCGCGAGGGCCTGAGCCTCGCCCGCGTGCGGGCCATGGTGGAGGAAGGGAGTCACGCCTCGTGAAGTGCCCCTACTGCGGACATCTCGAAGACAAGGTGGTCGACTCGCGCGAGAGCCGCGAAGGCGAGGTCATCCGCCGCCGCCGCGAGTGCCTCGCCTGTGCGCGACGGTTCACCTCGTACGAGCGGGTCGACGAGATTCCCTACATGGTCGTCAAGAAGGACGGCAAGCGCGAACGCTTCGAACGCCAGAAGCTCATCGCCGGCCTGCTCAAGGCCTGCGAGAAGCGCCCGGTGAAGGTCAGCGCGCTCGAGGCCGTGGCCGACCGCGTCGAAAGCGTCCTGCAGGAACGGCCCGACCGCGAGATGCCGACCACCGAGATCGGCCA
Organism: Acidobacteriota bacterium; assembly: GCA_023418055.1. Lineage (GTDB taxonomy): Bacteria > Acidobacteriota > Vicinamibacteria > Vicinamibacterales > Vicinamibacteraceae > JAEZDP01. Next base: position 31,664 of record JAEZDP010000298.1, on the reverse strand, counting down.
CGTCGTGATGCAGGAACTGCGGCAACTCGACAAGGTCGCCTACGTCCGCTTCGCTTCGGTGTATCGTCACTTCCGTGACATCGGAGAGTTCATGACCGAACTCGAAGACCTGCTCAATGCCAAGGAGTGACGTGGTGCGCGCCTGGCTGGTGTTGCTTGCCGTTTGTCTCCTCTCCGTCACGCTCAGGGCCGACGATCCGGCCGTCCGCGTGGAGACCACGCTGCGCGACGGGCTGGTCCTTGTCAGCTTTCACGTGACGGGCGACATGCCCGAGGAAGTACGCGCCTCGATCCAGAGCGGGCTGCCCACCACCTTTGCTTACGACGTCGTGCTGCGCGAGCAGACGCCCTGGTGGTTCGACCGCACCCTCGCCTCGGCGCGGGTGTCGGCCATCGTCCGCTTCGACAACCTCACGCGCCGCTACCAGGTGACGCTCATCGAGGACGGACGCGTCGAGGAAGTGCGCACGACCGACGACGAGGCCATGGCGCTGCAGTGGATGACGGTCTTCCGTGCCCGTCGGCTGGCCAGCGTGCGGCCGCTCGAGCACAACGGGGAGTACTACGTGCGCGTGTTGGCGCACGCCCGCCCCCGCGGGCTGTCGTGGCCCTGGCCCTTCGGGCGCACGCCGGCCCTCGGCAGCGTGTCGTTCCGCTTCCTGCCCTGAACGGGGCTCCGCGCCCGGTCGTCCGGCACCCGAATCGTCCGGCACCTGAACGCCCATGGCCTCGCCGACCCGCCTGACCCCCTCGTCGCTCGACCTGAAAGCGCCGTCGCGGTCCGAGGGTGCGGCCCGTCCGGCACCACCCACGTCGACCGACACGCCGCGCCGCAGCGGACGTCCCCTGCGCGACAGCCCGCTCTTCATCCTGCTGGCCATCGCGCTGCTGGCGGCGGCGCTCATTGGCCTGGTCACCCTCGTCGATCGCTCGTCCGGCCTGTCGCCCGCACTGCTCTCGGAAGTGGTGCTCTACGCCCTGGTCGCCGTGGACCTCACGATGCTCGGCGCGCTCGGCTTCGTGCTGGCCCGCAACGTCATCAAGCTGCTCGTCGAGCGGCGACGCGCGCTGCCCTTTGCGCGCTTCCGCGCGAAGCTCGTGGCGGCGATGCTGGTGTTGTCGCTCGTGCCGGCCGTGCTGGTGCTCATCGTGGGCAGTGAACTCATCCGCAACAGCGCGAGCCGCTGGTTTGCGCCGCCCATCGACGATGTGCTCGGCGCGGCCCGTGAGATTGCCAGCGACTACTACCAAGAGAAGCAGGTGCAGACCAGCCGGCAATCGGAGCGACTGGCGCGGCTGCTCTCGACGGTGGCCGTCGACGCCGGCGACGTGGCGGCCGTCCGGACGCGGGTCGCGCCCGAAGTGGCCTCGGGACGAGCAGCCCTGATCGAGGTCTACCGCATCGTACCCAACACCGATCCGGCAGAGGTCGTGCCGCTCTTCGACGTCGCGGCCCCGGCCATCCCCGCCGACGTCTCGCGCGCCTCGGCCGACCGGCTGGCGGCCCGTGTGGCCGCCGGCAGCACGGACACGCGGTCCATCGAGCCCCTGCGGGAGGGTGCCGAACTGGTGCGGTCCGCGACGCTCATCCGGTCCGCGGGGCAGGAGGCGCCGAGCGGCGTCGTCGTGGTGAGCGAGCACCTGTCGGGCGAACTGGCGCAGCAGAGCCGCCGGATTGTCGAGGCCTACGAGGGTTATCAACAGCTTCGCCTGCTGCGGCGTCCGATCGAGGGCGTGTACCTGTCGTTCTTTCTCATGATCACGCTGTTCATCCTGGTCAGCGCGACGTGGCTGGGCCTCTACACGGCCAAGCGCATCACCCGGCCCATCAACTTGCTGGCGGCTGGCACGCGTGAGATCGGCGCGGGGCACTTCGACTACCGCATCGAGCCCGAGACGGCCGACGAGTTCGGCCAACTCGTCGAGGCGTTCAACACGATGGCGGGCGAACTCGAGCAGTCGCGTGGCGAGATCGAGCGCAAGCGCCGTGAGGTGGAAGGCCGGGGCCGCTACATCGAGACCATCCTCAAGCGCATCGCCACCGGGGTGCTGTCGCTCGATGCCAGGGGCCGCATCAACACGATGAACAGCGCCGCGGCGAGGCTGCTCGGGCTCGACGCCTCGTCGGTGGGGCAGCCGTTCGACCAGGTCTTCGCGCGGCCCGACCTGCGCGCGCTGCTGCCGATTCCGCAGGCGGCCACACGTGGGCAGGGCGGTACCGCGGGCCACGAGATTACCTTGGCGCGCGACGGGCGCGAACTGCACCTGGCCGTCGCTGCCACACCGCTGCGCGACGAAGGCGGGGCGGATGGCACGGTGCTGGTCTTCGACGACGTCACGCCGCTCATCCGCGCGCAACGTGTCTCGGCCTGGCGAGACGTGGCACGCCGGCTGGCGCACGAGATCAAGAACCCGCTGACCCCCATCCAACTCAGTGCGGAGCGCCTGCGGCGACACTTCAGCCAGGCAGAGTCCGCCACGCGCACGCTGGTGGAAGAGTGCTCCTCCAACATCGTCGGCGCGGTGGAGTCGCTCAAGGGCCTCGTGGACGAGTTCTCGCAGTTTGCACGCATGCCGGCGGCGCGCGCCGTGGTGTCCGACCTGCACGTCCTGCTCGACGAGACCCTGGCCCTCTATGCCGGCCTGTCGAAGGTCACCTTCGACCGGCAGTTCGACCCGTCGCTGCCGCCGGTTCGCGTCGATCCCGAGCAGTTCAAGCGCGTGGTGCTCAACCTGGTGGACAACGCCGTCGAGGCGTTCGCGTCACGGCAGGGCGGACAGCTGGCCTATGCGACCGGCCGCATCACGCTGGCCACGTCGTTCGACGAACGCACCCACAGCGTGCGCGTGGTCGTGGAGGACGACGGGCCGGGGCTCGGCGACGCCGATCGCGCGCGGCTGTTTCTTCCGTACTATTCGACCAAGGGGCGCGACAGCGGCCTCGGCCTGGCCATCGTCAGGCGTATCCTTCTGGAACACGGTGGCAGCATCGAGGTGAGCGACGTCGTGCCGCACGGCGCGCGGTTCGTCCTCGAGTTGCCCTGCTGACGACCATGCGACCGAGTGTCCTCATCGTCGACGACGAAGCCGGTGTGCGGGCGGCCCTCGCGGGAGTGCTCCGCGACGAGGGCTTCGAGGTCGAGGCCGTCCCGAGCGGCGAAGCCTGCATCGAGCTGGCGCCGTCGCGGCATTTCGACGTCATCATGCTCGACGTGTGGCTGCCGGGCATCGACGGCCTGGTGACGCTGTCGCGGCTCCGCGACCGCCACGTGGATGCGGCCGTCGTGGTGATCTCGGGGCACGGCAGCATCGAGTCGGCGGTGCGCGCCGTGAAAATGGGCGCGTTCGATTTCGTCGAGAAACCACTCTCCATCGACAAGACGCTGCACGTCGTGCGCAATGCGCTGCGCCAGCGGCAGCTCGAAGCCGAGAACCGTGCGCTACGCGAACACGTGGACCGGCGGTTCGTGATGGTGGGCGAGAGCTACGTGATGCGCTCGCTGCGCGAACAGATTGCCATGGCTGCTCCGACCAACGGCCGCGTGCTGATTGTGGGCGAGAACGGCACGGGCAAGGAACTGGTGGCCCGCAGCATCCACGCGCTGAGCCGGCGGCGTTCGGGACCGTTCGTCGAGGTGAACTGCGCCGCGATTCCCGAGGAGCTCATCGAGAGCGAGTTGTTCGGTCACGTGAAGGGCGCCTTCACGGGTGCGGTCGCCGATCGGCGCGGACGCTTCGAGCTGGCCGATGGCGGCACGATCTTCCTCGACGAGGTGGCCGACATGAGCCTCAAGACGCAGGCCAAGGTGCTGCGCGTGTTGCAGGAGCAGGTGGTCGACCCTGTCGGCGGGCAGGACTCGGTGCGCGTGGACGTCCGTGTGCTCGCGGCCACGAACAAAGACCTCAGCACCGAGATTCGTGCCGGACGCTTCCGGGAAGACCTCTACTTCCGGCTCAGCGTCATCCCCATCTTCGTGCCGCCGCTTCGCGACCGCGGTGAAGACATCCCGAGGCTGGCCGAACACTTCATGCAGGAGCTGTCGCGTGAGCATGGGCGCCGGCCGCGGATCATCAGCGACGAGGCCATGGACCAGCTGCGTCGCTACGCCTGGCCCGGCAACGTTCGCGAGTTGCGCAACGTGCTCGAGCGCCTGCTCATCATGGTGCCCGGCGAACTGGTCGAGTCGCGGCACCTGTCGTTCCTGCAGGGCGGCGTGACGGGCGAGGCTGCCTCCGAGGTGCCGATGGGGCCCACGATGCCCTTGCACGACGCGCGCGAACGGTTCGAGCGCGACTACATCCTGCGGACGCTCGCCGTGCAGCAGGGCAACATCTCGCGGACGGCCGAGGTGCTCGGCGTCGAGCGCAGCAACCTCTACCGGAAGATGAAGGCCTTCGGCATCGCTCCGGCCCGGCGCCCGGACGTGCGCGAAGGCGTGGCGCACGCCGAGTAGACCGCGGCCCTGGCGGCGCCGTGACATAATTCCCGGGTCGGGCCACGTATCTGATGCCCGATGCTTACGCATATGCGTTGTCCGAAGTGCAGTTACCTGAGCTACGAGGAAGTCGAGCGGTGTCGCAACTGCGGCTACGACTTCGCCCTCGCGGCCCCGCCCGGCGTGGCCGATGCGCCCACGCTCGATGCGCCCGTGCTGACGCGCACCTGGGAAGGGCACGTGTCACGGACGCCACGCGAGGCGACCGACCTGACGGTCCCCGACCAGGAAGGCTCGGCGGTCGACCTTCCGCTCTTCGAGGCTCCGGACGGACGTCCCACGCCCGAGCCGCCGCCGATGCCCATCCCGCCGGTGGCCCCGCCGCTGGTCGTCCGCCGCACGGTGGACGTCTCGCGCACTCCGCCGCCACCACCGCCGGCGCCTGCGCGTGCCGCGCGGACGCGCGAAGTGGCCCCGGCGCTCGACTTCGATGAGCCCTTCGACCGAGGCATCGACGACGACCTGCCGACCCCGCGCGAAGGCACGCCGGTGGTCGGCGCCTCGTTCGAGGCGGAAGATGGTCACGACGATGGACCGCCCCAGGGAGCGCGTGTGCTCGGCGGCCTGGTCGATGCCGCCGTCGTCCTGGGCCTGAACGCCGTGGTCGTGTGGCTCACGCTGCGGCTGCTCGGCCTCCAGCCAGGGGACTGGGCTCGGCTGCCCCTGGCGCCGCTGCTGGGGTTCCTGTTCCTGCTCGACACGTCCTACCTCGTCACGTTCACCGCTGCGTCCGGACAGACACTGGGCAAGATGACCACGGGACTGCGTGTCACCTCGGCCACTGGCGGCCGGGTGCCGTTCGGCCACGCCGTCGTCCGCAGTGTCGTCCTGCTGCTCTGTGCGGCCCCGGCAGGTCTCGGCCTGCTTCCCATCTTTCTCGACGGCCAGGGCCGCGGGTTGCACGACCGCGTGGCCGGCACCCGCGTCATCGCGCCGCGCTGAGTACGACTGCCTGATGAATCGTCTCGCCGTTCTCGTGGCTACCGTCGGTGGCCTCGGCTACTTCCCGTTTGCGCCCGGCACGGTGGGCTCCGCCGCCGGGCTCCTCGTCTATCTGCCCATCCGTTGGCTCGGCCTCCCGATGGTCGAAGCCGCAGCCATCGTCGTCGTGTTCCTGGTGGGCGCCGTGACGGCGACGGCGGCCGAGCGGCACTTCGGGCTCATCGACCCCGGGCCGATCGTGTCCGACGAGGTGCTGGGCATGCTGGTGACGTTGGCATTCCTGCCGGTGAGCGTCACGGGCGCGATTGCGGGCTTCGTGTTGTTCCGCATCTTCGACGTCATCAAGCCGCCGCCGAGCAGCCAACTCGAGGCCTTGCCCGGAGGCTGGGGAGTGATGAGCGACGACCTGATGGCGGCCATCTACGCGCACCTCGTGCTGCGCGGCCTGTGCTGGTACAAGCCGGCGTGGTTCCTGGCATGACATCAGCGCCCTTCACGCGCGCCGAGATCATCGCGGTCGGCAGCGAGATGGTGTCGCTCGGCCGCGTGGACACCAACTCCACTCACATCACGGCGCGGCTGGCGACACTCGGCATCGACGTGGTGGCGCGGTCGGTCGTGCGCGATCACCAGGGTGACCTCGTGGACGCGTTCCGCACGGCCTTGCGCCGGGCCGATCTCGTGGTGGTCACCGGCGGGCTCGGCCCCACCGACGACGACCTGACCCGGACGGCAGCGGCCGAAGCGCTGGGCATCGGCCTGCACGAGGACGCCACGCAACTGGCGCGGATCGAAGCACGCTTCGCGCGCCGGGGCCTGGTGATGCCCGCCATCAACAGCAGGCAGGCACAGATCCTCGATGGCGCCGTCCGTCTCGACAACGAGCATGGCACCGCGCCGGGCCAGTGGCTACCGACGGGCGACCAGGCGGTGCTGCTCCTGCCAGGTCCGCCGCGCGAGATGGTCCCGATGCTCGAGGCGGTGATGGCCTCGGCCCTGCAGGCGCGGGCGGGGCTCCAGCGCACCTTCAGGCGCACGGTCCGTGTCGTGGGGCGCAGCGAGTCGCAGGTGGAGGCGCTGATGCAGCCCCACTACGCCACCTGGCGCACGTGGCCATGCCCGATCGACGCGACGATTCTCGCGGCCTACGGGCGCATCGACCTGCACCTGTTCGTGCGCAATGCCGACCCGGCGCAGGCCGCCGAGGTGCTGCATCGCGCTGTCGACATGGCCGCCGCCGACCTCGGTGATGCCGTGTACGCCACCGATGATCGCGACCTCGAACTCGTCGTGGGCCAGGCGTTGACAGCCCGCGGGTGGCGCGTGGCCACCGCCGAGTCCTGCACGGGTGGCATGTTGGGGTGGCGTCTGACGGCTGTTCCCGGCAGTTCGGCGTGGGTCGAGGGCGGCGTGGTCGTGTACAGCAACGCGCTCAAGACCGCGCTGGCCGACGTGCCGCCGGATCTCATCGCGGCGCACGGCGCGGTGAGCGACGAGGTCGCCCGGGCCCTGGCCAGCGGTGTGCGGGCGCGGACCGGCGCCGAGGTCGGCGTGGCCATCACGGGCATCGCCGGACCGGAGGGCGGCACGGAACAGAAGCCGGTCGGCACGGTGTTCGTGGCGGTCGAGACCCCCCTCGGGGTCACGTCGCGGCATGCCAGGTTCGTCGGCGACCGCGCCATCATCCGGCAGCAGGCGTCGACCGCAGCCCTGGACATGCTGCGTCGGGCCACGACCGACTTGCCGCCGGCGTAATCGCCGAGGTGTTGCATGGACATCCTGCTCATCGCCGCCGCGTTTCTGCTCGGCTCGATCCCTTTCGCGCAAGTCGTCCTGCGAGGGCAGGGCCTCGACCTGAGGGCCGTCGGCTCGGGGAACGTGGGCGCCGCGAACGTGTTGCGGGTGTCGAGCACCCGCGCCGCACTCACCGTGCTCGCGCTCGATGCCTCGAAGGGCGGCCTCGCCGTGCTGGCGGTGGAAGGCCTCAATCGCCGGCCCGCGCTCGCGGTGCTGGCCGGCCTGGCCGCGATCGTCGGCCACATCTATCCGCCCTGGCTCGGGTTTCGCGGCGGCAAGGGGATGGCGACCACGGGCGGCGTGTTCCTCGTGCTGGCGCCGCTGGCCGCCGCCGGCGCGGCCCTGGTGTTCGTGAGCGTGGTGTGGTGGAGCCGTTTCGTATCGCTCGGCTCCCTGTGCGCGATGGTCGCGCTGCCGCCACTGGCGGTGGTCACACAGGCACCTGCCGACGTCGTGGGTGGTGCCTGGGCGGCCGTGGCGCTGGTGGCCTTCCGCCATCGGTCCAACGTGCGACGTCTGTTGACGGGTACCGAGCGTCGGCTCGGTCAGAGAGTGGGAGGACGCTGAGTGGCATCGGTCACCGTGGTCGGCGCTGGGTCGTGGGGCACGGCGCTGGCCATTCACCTCGCCCGTGTGGGGCACGACGTCTGGCTCTGGGGGCGCGATGCCCATCTCGTCGCGGACATGGAGACACGCCGTGCCAACGCCGTGTACCTGCCAGACATCCTGCTGCCCGACGGCGTGACGCCGACGGCGCACCTGCACGATGCATTGGCGCGAGCCGACACCGTCGTGTGGGTGGTGCCCTCGCACGGCACGCGCGAGGTGCTGACGGCGACCGGCGCGGCGCTTCGTCCCGGCGCGCTGGTCGTGTCGGCCACCAAGGGGCTCGAGAAGGGCAGTTGGAAGCGCCCGTCCGAGGTGCTGGCGGAACTGCTGCCGGCCTCGTCGCCTGTCGTCGTCCTGTCTGGGCCCAGCTTTGCCGCCGAGGTCGCGCGCGAGTTGCCAACGGCCGTCTGTGCCGCCTCGACCAGCGAGGACGCGGCCGCCCGCGTGCTCGAGCAGTTCAGGGGCCGCCGCTTCCGGCTGTATGGCAGCGACGACGTGATCGGCGTCGAGACCGGGGGCGCCTACAAGAACGTCATCGCGATTGCGGCGGGCGTGGTCCAGGGTCTCGGCCTCGGGCACAACGCCCTTGCCGGGCTGGTGACACGCGGCCTGGCCGAGATGACCCGCCTGGCGGGTGCCCTCGGCGGGCGCCGCGACACGCTGGCCGGCCTCGGAGGCCTGGGCGATCTCGTGCTCACCTGCACCGGCAGCGCCAGCCGCAACCTGCACGTAGGCGTCGAGTTGGGCAGGGGACGGCCACTCCACGACGTGCTGGCCGGCATGAAGATGGTGGCCGAAGGCGTCAATGCCACGTACGGCGTGCTCGCGCTGGGCCGTACCGTGGGCGTCGAACTGCCCATCGCGCACCAGATGCAGGAGGTGCTCGAAGGGCGGGTGCATCCGCTCGAGGCCACCGAAGCGCTCATGCTGCGGCCGCAGAAGGCAGAGTAAGCTGGTAGGGTGAGTGTCTTCAGCCGACTGAAAGAGAGCCTGCAGCGGACCAAGGAGCAGTTGTTCGCCACGCTCGGAGAGCCGTCCGAGGCGACGGCCACGCCGGCGGCCGCCGGGGTCGCCGATCGGGGGCTGTATTCCATCGACGCGCTTGAAGAGGCGCTCATCTCCTGCGACATCGGCGTGGCGGCCACCGACCGCATCATCGCGTCGGTCCGCGGGCGATCGCGCCGCGGCGACGACCTGCTGCCGATCGTGCGTGAAGAGATCCTCTCGATTCTCGAAGGCGCCGCGCCGCCGCCCACCACTGGTGGCACGCCGCGCGTGGTTCTCATCGTCGGGGTCAACGGCACGGGCAAGACCACCTCGATTGGCAAGCTCGCCAACCTGCTGAAGCAGCAGGGCCAGAAGCCGCTGGTGTGTGCGGCCGACACGTTCCGCGCCGCCGCCGTCGAGCAACTCGAGGTGTGGACGAGTCGTGCGGGCGTGGGGTTCATCCGCGCACAAGCCGGCGCCGACCCGGCCGCGGTGGTCTTCGACGCCATTCAGGCGGCCCGCGCGCGTGGGCTCGATCCGGTGCTCGTGGACACGGCCGGCCGCCTGCACACGCGCGTCAACTTGATGAACGAGCTCGAGAAGATCAAGCGCGTCACCGCGCGTGAGGTGGAGGGCGCGCCACACGACGTGCTGCTCGTCCTCGACGCCACGGTGGGCCAGAACGGCGTGGCTCAGGCCCGCGAGTTCATGAAGGTGTCGGGGGTGAACGGCATCATCCTCACCAAGCTCGACGGCACGGCGAAGGGCGGCGTGGCCGTCGCCATCGCGCAGGACCTCGGACTGCCCATCCGCTACGTCGGCACGGGCGAGCAGATCGACGACCTGGTGCCGTTCGAACCGCGCGGCTACGTGGACGCCCTGTTCGACACGTCGTGGTAGATCTCAGCGCGGTCGAGGGCCGGCTCGACCCCGCAGACGCTGGCTTCATGCGGCGGGCGCTGCACCTGGCCGCGCGCGGCGACGGCGGCACGGCGCCCAACCCGATCGTCGGGGCCGTGATCGTCGACGCCGAGGGCGTCGTCGTGGGCGCGGGACATCATGCGCGAGCCGGCGGGCCGCACGCCGAAGTGGTGGCGCTCGAGGCGGCAGGTCCACGCGCGCAGGGCGCCACGCTGTACTGCACGCTCGAGCCCTGCAGCCACACCAACCGCACCGGACCGTGCGCCGTCGCCGTGGCCGACGCTGGCATCGCGCGTGTGGTGGTGGCGACCGGCGATCCCAATCCGCGGGTATCTGGCAGAGGCATGGCCTACCTGCGGGCGCAGGGTGTGGAGGTGACGCTGGGCGTCGGACGAGCCGAGGCGGTCGAGCAGAACGCGCCCTTCTTCAGCGTCATGCAGCGTGGGCGGCCGTGGGTGATCGCGAAGGTGGCGATGAGCCTCGACGGTAAGGTCGCCGCGGCTCCAGGGGTACGGACGGCCATCAGCGGCGCCGAGGCCCGACGGTGGACGCAGCGCCTGCGCGGGCGCGTGGATGCCATCGCGGTCGGGGCAGGCACGCTGCTCGTGGACGACCCCCTGCTGACCGCGCGGGACGTCGTGCGACACCGGCCGCTGACCCGCGTCGTCTTCGACAGGCGCCTGCGGACTCCCGCGAGTGCCAGGCTCTTCACGACGCTCGCAGATGGCCCGGTGGTGATCGTCACCGCGGACGAGCGCGTCCAATCGGCTGAGGCCGACGCGCTCGCCGCTGCCGGGGCCACGCTGGTGGGAGCGGATGGCTCGATGCGGGATGCCCTGGCGCGCCTGGTCGCGTGCGACGTGCTGACCCTCCTCGTGGAAGGCGGTCCAGTCGTACACGCGGCGCTCTGGGCCGAAGAACTCGTCGATCACCTGGTCGAGATCGTGGCAGACACGACGCTCGGCCCCGCCGGCGTGCCCTCGGGAATCCCGACGGCGTCGCCTTGCCAACACGCGCGGCGACTCGAGACGCTGGGGCACGACGTGCTACTGGAGGGTCATGTTCACTGGACTCGTTGAAGACGTCGGTCAGGTGCGCGCAGTGGACGAGGTGTCCGGCGGGCGCCGCCTGACCATCGCCACCCCGCTCGCGCGGCACTTGACGGTCGGCGACAGCGTGGCCACGAGCGGCGTGTGCCTGACCGTCGTGGCGCTCGACGGCGACGCCTGGGCCGCCGAGGTGTCGCCCGAGACCCTGAGGGTGACCTCCCTGGGCGGCCTGGTGCCAGGGGCGCTCGTCAACCTCGAGCGCTCGCTCGCCCTCGGCAGTCGCCTGGGCGGGCACCTGGTGCAGGGACATGTCGATGGCACGGGCACCATCGACACACTGGCCGCCGACGGCGACTTCCAGCGGCTCACGCTTTCGTTTCCGCCCTCGCTGGCGCCATACTTCATCGAGAAGGGGTCGGTGGCGGTGGATGGCATCAGCCTGACCATCGCCGCGCTCGGCGCGACGACCTTCGACGTGCAGATCGTGCCGCACACCTGGATGCACACGACCCTGCGGGTGGCCAGCCCGGGCACCGTCGTCAACCTCGAATGCGACATGGTGGGCAAGTACGTCTTGCGCGGCCTGTCGTTGGGATATTCGCCCTCATGACTTCGCAGCGCCCGCTTCGTATCGCGCGTGGGTCGCGCCGCCAATCGCCCTTCGCCCCCATCGAACAGGCCATCGACGCCTTCCGCGACGGCCAGATGCTCATCGTCGTGGACGACGAGGACCGCGAGAACGAGGGCGACCTGACGATGGCGGCCGACAAGGTCACGCCGGCGGCGATCAACTTCATGGCGACGCACGGTCGGGGATGGATCTGCCTGGCGATGACGCCCGAGCGGCTCGACGAGTTGCAGGTGCCTCTGATGGTGCGCGAGAACTCGTCGCGCACCGAGACGGCGATGTGCGTGTCGATCGAGGCCAAGGGGAAGACGACCACCGGTATCTCGGCGGCTGACCGCGCGGCGACCATCGCGATGGCGATTGACCCAGCCACACGTCCGACCGACCTCGCACGTCCGGGGCACGTCGTGCCGCTACGCGCCCGCGCCGGGGGCGTGCTGGTGCGCACGGGCCACACCGAAGCGGCGGTGGACCTCGCGAGCGCGGCTGGCCTCACGCCCGCCGGCGTCATCTGCGAGATCATGCGCGCCGACGGGCAGATGGCCCGTGTGCCCGACCTGCGTCGCTTTGCGAAGAAGCACGGGCTGCTGATGATCACCATCGCCGACCTGGTGCGATGGCGTCTGCGGCACGAACGGCTCGTGCGGCTGGCGGCCGAGGCGCGGCTGCCGACCGAGTTCGGCGACTTCGCCGTGCACGCCTACGAGAGCACGGTCAACGGCGAGACGCACGTCGCCCTGGTGCGTGGCGACATCGGCGATGGCAGCGACGTGATGGTGCGTGTGCACTCGAGTTGCCTCACCGGCGACGTGTTCCACTCGTCGCGGTGCGACTGCGGCCCGCAACTGCACACGGCCCTGCAGCGCATCGCGCTCGAAGGACGCGGCGTGCTGCTGTACCTGAACCAGGAAGGCCGCGGCATCGGGCTGGCCAACAAGATCCGTGCGTACGCGCTGCAGGACCAGGGCCTCGACACGGTCGAGGCCAACGAGCAACTGGGGTTCAAGGCTGACCAACGCGACTACGGCGTGGGCGCGCAGATTCTTCGGGACCTCGGCGTGCGCACCATGCGGCTGCTCACCAACAACCCCCGCAAGTTCGTCGGACTCGAAGGCTACGGCCTGTCGGTGACCACGACCGTGCCGCTCGAGATCCCGGCCGGCGAGCACACGCTGAAGTACCTGCAGACCAAGAAGGCCAAGTTGGGCCATACCCTGACCGGCGTATAGCGTGGTCGTGATGCGTCTGCGCCTGTCGCTCGTGCTGGTCCACGTGATCTGCAGCGTCGTGCTGGTGGCTGTCGCGGCGGGCCAGGAGACGGAGCGGCCGCGGGCGCGCGACCTCGGGCTTCGTCCGGGCATCTATGAGCCGGGCCAGTTCAACGCGATTACCGATGTCGACGGCGTGCGTGTCGGGCAGGTCACGCTCGTCGAAGGCGACTCGATCCGCACCGGCGTCACCGCCGTGCTGCCGCATGGCGGCAACCTGTTTCGCGAGAAGGTCGCGGGCGCCGTGTTCGTGGGCAATGCGTACGGGAAGCTGGCCGGCAGCCTCCAGGTGGAGGAACTCGGGACCATCGAGACGCCGATCGTGCTGACCAACACGCTCAGCGTCGCAGCCGGCATCGCGGGCGTCGTGGAGTGGACGCTCGACATGCCCGGCAACGAAGGCGTGCGCTCGGTCAACGCCCTCGTTGGAGAAACGAATGACGGTGGCCTGAACGACATCAGGGCCAGGCGCGTGCGGCCCGAGGACGTCCGCGCCGCCATCGACTCGGCCGCCAGCGGCCCGGTGGCCGAAGGCAGCGTCGGCGCCGGGACGGGCACACGCGCGTTCGGGTGGAAAGGCGGCATCGGCACGGCGTCGCGTCAGCTGCCTGCACGTGATGGCGCATTCGTCGTCGGCGTGCTGGTGCAGTCGAACTACGGCGGAGTGCTGACGATGGGCGGAGTGGCCGTGGGGCAGGAACTGGCGCGGCACGCCACCACACCGCTACCGGCCGATGACGCACTTGCGCCGGAGGACGCGGCTCGCGGCGACGGGTCCTGCATGATTGTCGTGGCCACCGACGCCCCGCTCGATGCTCGTGATCTCGAGCGCCTCGCGGCGCGCGCCGTGTTCGCCCTCGCGCGGACCGGGTCGTCCTACAGCAACGGAAGCGGTGACTTTGCCATCGCGTTCTCCACGCACCCGGGACAACGCGTGCGGGCCGACGACCCGACGGTGGCCTCGCGCCAGGTGCTGGTGACCGATGCGGTATCGCCGTTGTTCCAGGCCGCCCTCGAAGCCACCGAGGAAGCCGTGTACAACTCCCTGCTGCGCGCGACCTCTGTCACGAGCCGTGTCGGCACTGCCGAGGCCATCCCCGTCGACCGCGTACGCGACATCCTCCGCCGTCACCGCCGCGTCGACTGATGCCAGGCCTCACGGTCTCGCGCTCCCCACGCCGAGCAACGCGTCGTTGGGGTAGAAGTGATCGACGTTGCCGGCCGTCAGCACGCTGTGCCGGATGAAGATCGCCGGGGCCACCGCCCGTTTCGCGAGCAGGTCGAGGGCGAGGCGGACAAGGCCTTCGCCGTAGCGCTCCGGGAAGTAGCCGACCGACGCCACGAGCGGCGAGTGCGGGTCGCGCAGTTCGGCTCTCGCGTCCGCTTCGCCGTTCTGTCCGACGATGGCGCAGTGGGCCGCGCGACCGGCTTCCTGGAACGCGCGCGCTGCGCCGAGGGCGCTCGCGTCGTTGGCCGCCCCGACCAGCACGTGCGTGGCTCGCGACCGACGCAGATGGCGGCGCACGCGCTCGAGTGACGTCGCGAACTGCCCGTCGCCGTCGAGGGTCGTGACGATGGCGGTGTCGAGCCCGGTGAGGACACTCTGCAGCCCCGCCATGACGCCGCTCATGCGCGCCCGCACCAGCGTGCCCGCGCGCCCCAGGCCGAGCAGCAGCACTTCGTCGACCCGTCCGTCCCAACGGCTGCGTGCCCACTTGCCGAGGTGACGTCCCGCGAGTTCGCCTGCGCGGTAGTTGTTCGCGCCGAAGTAGGTGCCGCCGGGGTGGGGAATGTCGATGGCGATGAGCGGTACGCCCGCCTCGAGGTAGCGCGCCGCGATTGCCGGCGCGATGGCCTCGTCGGTCTGGAACTCGATGGCGAGATCGACGCCGGCTCGTATCAGGTGCTCCGCATTGCGCAGCGCGACCCTCGGCTGGTAGCGGTTGTCCACCACCACCAACTCGAGGCCTTCCTCTTCGACCGCGGCGACGAGTCCGGCCTGCACGTCCCGGTTGAAGGACGTGTGCTGTCCCTGCTCGGCAAAGCCCAGTCGATACCGCCGCGAGGGGCGGATCGTCGCAGTGACGCGATAGCGATGGGCGTCCACCCTGGCCACCAGGCCGCAGTGCTGCAGGGTGTGCAGCAGCCTGAAGCACGTGGCCTTGCCGAGGCCGGTCCTGGCGACGACGTCGCACAGGCGGAGCGACTCGTGCGGGCCCTCGAAGGCGTGCAGCACCTGCGTCGCGTGGACGACCGCGTGCACGAGGTAGGGGCCAGCTTGCCGTGTCGGCACTCGTCTCTCCTGAGCCTGCGACTGGTTTCGCGGTGCGAGACATCAGGCGGACGCCCCCTCGTCGCGCACTCGGCAGCTCAGCCGTCTAGTTGGCCCGGTTCTTTCGGAGGAATGTGCCTGTTATAGCGCGCTCCAGACGTTTCGCCTAGTGAAACGGCGAACCGGCACCGGAAAGGCGTTGCAGGGACCACGCCGACTCGCGCAGCCTCGTAGCCACTCCGACGTGTGTTCCCGTGGCAAGCCGGCGGCCCATCGTCCGCCTCGAGGTGTGTGATGGCGTCTCTGTCTCTGACTCGTCTCCTCTGTGCGTTCGCCCTGCTCGCGGCTGCCGGCCTCGGCCCCGCGGCGGCGCAGGAAGCCCGCGGCGTCATCACCGGCACGGTGGTGGACGCCAGCGAAGGCGCGCTGCCGGGTGCCACCGTCACGGTGACCAACGTCGCGATGGGGACCGACGTCGTGGTGGCCACCAACGACGCCGGCGTGTTCAACGCGCCGTATCTGTTGCCGGGCACGTACCGCGTGACCGTGGACATGCCCGGGTTCAAGCGGCACGTGCGCGAGGGCCTCGAACTGCGCGTGGCCGATCGCCTGCAACTGGCCCTGGCCCTCGAGATTGGCGATGCGAGCGAAGAGATCACCGTGGCAGCCGACACGCCCTTGCTGGCGACGACCAACGCCTCGCTCGGGCAGGTGGTGGACACGCGGCGCATCGCGGAACTGCCGACACCGCATGGCGACCCATTTGCCCTGATGGGCCTTGCCGGCGGCGTCTCGTTCCGGGGATCGCCCAGGCTCGACCGCCCGTTCGAGCCCACCCACATCGTCGGCTACGCGATGGCGGGGACGAGATCGAACCGCAGCGACATCACG
Source organism: Acidobacteriota bacterium (assembly GCA_023418055.1). Lineage (GTDB taxonomy): Bacteria > Acidobacteriota > Vicinamibacteria > Vicinamibacterales > Vicinamibacteraceae > JAEZDP01. Next base: position 15,804 of record JAEZDP010000298.1, on the reverse strand, counting down.
ATCGACGGCGTGCCGAGCACGTCTACCGCGAACGCCGGCGAGGTCATCGCCTCGTTCGTCCCGCCGCAGGACCTCGTCGCCGAGTTCAAGGTGCAGACGGCGACCTTCGATGCCGCGTCGGGCAACACCGAAGGCGGCGTCACGAACCTGAGCCTCAAGGCCGGCACCAATGACCTGCGCGGGACGGCCTACTTCGTCAAGATTCCCGAGAAGCTGTTTGCCAACGACTTCTTCGCCAACGCCAACGACATCCCGCTGCCCGAGTTTGCCTACAACCGGTGGGGCGGGACGGCGGGCGGTCCGGTGGTCCTCCCCGGGCTGTACGACGGGCGTGGGCGGACGTTCTTCATGTACGGGCACGAAGGCATCGACGAGGCGCGTCCGCGCAACAACGGCGTGCCGACCGTGCCCACCGAGCGGATGCGCGCGGGCGACTTCTCGGAACTGCTGGCGCTGGGGCCGCAGTATCAGATCTACAACCCATTCACGCGCCGGGCCATTGGCGGCGGGCGTTACGAGGCCGATCCATTCCCCGGCAACGTGATCCCGCCGGAACTCATCAACCCGGTGGCGCGCCGCATTCTCGACTACGTCGCGTTGCCGCGGACGGCCGGCAATCCGGATGGCACCAACAACTTCCAGCGGCCCGACCTGAAGGAGTCCACGGCGTACGCCTCACACACGATTCGCGTGGACCACGTGCTGTCGCAGGCGCAACGCCTGTTCGGACGCGTCAGCTGGTACGACCGTGACAGCGACTACAACAACTACTTCGACAACCTCGCGACGGGTGACCACTTCGCCTTCTACTCGCGCCAGGCCGCCCTCGACCACGTCATCACCCTTAACGACTCCACCGTGCTCAACGTGCGGTACGGTTACGACCGCTTCATCCGCTCGACCAACGCCAACCCCGAGAGTCACGGCTTCGACCTCACGAGCCTCGGCTTTCCGGCCTGGTACAACGATGCCATCCCGGCAGACATCCGCCGCTTTCCCCGCATCGGCATCACCGGCTACCAGGGGACGGCGGTCGGCGGCGAGTTCCGCCGGACGCAGACGCATGCGGTCAACGCGACGCTCAACCGGACGGCTGGCGCCCACGCGCTCCGCACCGGGGTCGAGATGCGGCGGTACGGCGAAGACAACCACTTCTACGGCAACAACCTGACCGGCCAGTTCGACTTCACGGCCAACTGGACACGGGGCCCGTTCGACAACTCACCGACGGCGCCCGGGTCCATTGGCCAGTCGTTTGCCGCGTTCCTGCTGGGGCTTCCGTCGGGCGGTCTCGTGGGGCGCGCCGCAGCCTACGACGAACACTCGACGACGTGGGGGTTCTACGTGCAGGACGACTGGCGCGTCACGCCGCAGTTGACGGTCAACCTGGGCGTCCGCTACGAGGTGGAGCGCGCGCTCACCGAGGCCCAGAACCGCAGCGTGAGCGGCTTCGACTTCGGCGCCGTCCAGCCGATTGAGGCGGCCGCACGCACCCGGTACGCCGCATCGCCGACGGCGGAAGTGCCGGTGGACGCCTTCGACGTCCGCGGCGGCCTCCAGTTTGCCGGGGTGGACGGCCAGCCCTCGGCGCTGTACCGCACGCCGCGCAACAACGTCATGCCGCGTGTCGGCTTCGCCTATCAGGTCACGCCCCGCATGGTGGTGCGTGGCGGATACGGCATGTACTACGGCTTCCTGGGGCAGCGCCGCGGCGACGTCATCCAGAGCGGATTCAGTGCCAACACCAATCTCGTGCCCACGCTCGACAACGTCACCTTCATCGAGACGCTGTCCAACCCGTTCGTCAACGGCATCCAGGAACCGCTCGGCGCGTCGCAGGGCATCGAGACGTTTCTCGGCCAGAGCGTGACGTTCTTCAACCAGAACCCGAAGTCGCCGCGCATGCAGCGGTGGCAGATTGGCGTGCAGCGCGAGTTGCCGGGCGGCTGGGTGGTCGAGGCTGCGTATGTCGGCAACCGCGGCTCGCAAATCGAAACGGCGCGCAACCTCAACGCCACGCCGCTCGAGTACCTCAGCACCAGCCCCACACGCGACCAGGCGACCATCAACTACCTGAGCGCCAACGTGCCGAACCCCTTCTTCGGTCTCATGCCGACGACGGCGATTGCGGCCCTGCGGGGCAGCGTCATCGCGCGCGAGCGGCTGCTGCGGCCCTATCCCCACTTCGACGCGGTCAACACGACTACCAACGAGGGCCGCTCGTGGTATCACGCGCTGCAACTCGACCTGCAGCGCCGCTTCTCACGCGGCTTCACCTTCGGCGTCAACTACACGCTGTCGCGCTACGAACAGGCGACCGAGTTCCTGAACGCGGCCGACCCCGAGCCCACGCGCGTCATCTCCGATCAGGACACGCCGCATCGCCTGTCGATGAGCGGCATCGTGGAATTGCCCTTCGGCGAGGGACGGCGCTTCGGCAGCGACGTGCCGCGCGCGGTGTCGGTCCTCATCAGCGGCTGGCAGGTGAGCGGCATCTACTCGCTCCAGAGCGGGTCGCCGATTGGCTTCGGCAACGTGCTGTTCACCGGGAACCTCGACGACATCGCGCTGCCCGCGGGACAGCAGACGGTCGACCGGTGGTTCAACACGGACGCCGGGTTCAACCGCATCGCCGCGCAGGAACTGGCCTCCAACGTGCGGACGTTTCCCCTGCGGCTCGGGTCGGTCCGCACCGACATCGTCAACAACGTGGACCTGTCGCTCATCAAGAACACGCGGCTCTTCGGCAACAAGCAACTGCAGTTGCGCCTCGAGGCCCTCAACGCCTTCAATCACCCGCTGTTCCCGGGACCCGTCGTCAACCCTACCCAGGTGGCGTTCGGGTCGATCAACGCCTCGACACAGTTGAACTATTCGCGGCGCGTACAGGCGATGGTGAAGTTTCTGTTCTGATCGGGGATCGCGGATCGCGGATCGGGGATCGGGGATCGCGGATCGGGGATCGCGGATCGGGGGACGTCAGCCGAGCCAGATGTAGACGGCCATCTGCGCCACGGCCACAAACGACGCCCAGACGCGCGTGCTGCGCCAGAACGGCACGGCCGCCTCGCGCTCGGCACCGGGCAGGCGAGGTGACACGACCCAGATCACGTACAGGCACAGGCCGTACAGGGCGACGACGACGAGCGTACCGAGTTCTGAAGGCATCAGCGCACCCACGCCACGAGACCGCGCAAGTCGTCATCCGACTTGGGCGAGGTCATCAGGCTGACGACGACCAGTGAGAGCGACGCGGCGACGAACGACCACCACGCCGTCCACAGGTAGAGTTGGCCCGTCGCGGTCATCACCGCGGACGTGCCTACGCCAATCAGCATGCCGGCGATGGCGCCTGCCGTGGTGGCCCGGCGCGTGAGCATGCCGAAGAGCAGCAGCGAGAACAGCGACCCCTGGAAGAACGATAAGAACGTCTGGAACGCCTCGAAGACCGACCCGAACCGCACCTTGACCTGGTAGCTCACCAGGGCGCCGACCACGATGAGGGCGATGACCAGCCACCGGCCCACCTTGAGGCACTCCTGGTCGGACGCGCCGGGGCGGAGGTATGGCCGGTAGAGGTCGGTCACGAGCAGCGTGGAGGCCGAGTTCACGTACGAGTCGAGATTGGCCATCACGCCGGCAATGAAGGCGCCGATGAGTAGCCCCAGGGCGCCTGGGGGCACCAGTCGGCCGATCATCATCGGCAGCACCTGGTTGGCGTCCCATCCGGCAGTTGGGGGCCCGAGTTCGTCGGCGTAGAGGGCCAGCGCGAGCAGGCCGGGCAGCACCAGCAGCACCGGAAACACGAGCTTGATGACCGCGGCCAGCACGTACGACGCGCGGGCATCGGCCTGGCTCCGCACGCCGAACGTCCGCTGCACGATGGCCTGGTTGCCCACCCAGTACGCCGGCCCGAGGACGAGTCCAAGGCCCAGAATCACGGCGGGCCAGGGGAACGCCTCGTGACTGGCCGAGGGGAGCAGGGTGAAGTGCTCTTCGGTCCACGGCAGGGCCGAGACCTTGTCCACCATCGAGGTGATGCCCCCCACCTCTCGTAGGCCGATGAAGCAGAGCAGCGCGGCACCCGCGATGAGGACGATACAGGAGGCGACATCGGTGACGGCAACGGCCTTGAGGCCCCCCGAAGTGGTGAAGATGGCGACGAGCACGGAGGTCAGGCCTACCGAGAACCAGAAGTTCCAGCCGAGGAGCCCCTCGAACATCGCCGCGGCACTCACGAAGATCGTGGCGACCGTGCCCACCATGAACAGCGACCAGATCACGGCGAAGAACGTCCGGACACCATCGTTGTAGCGGCGTCCGAGGAACTCGGGAATCGTCGTGACGCCGGCGCCCCAGAACAACGGCATGAAGAGAAAGGCCGCGATGAGCACCGGCATCGTGCAGGCGACGAAGTCGAAGTTCATCATGACGATGCCGTACCGGTAGGCGTCGCCGGCCAGGCCGATCATGTCCTTGGCACCGATGTCGGAGACGACCAGCGACATGCCCGCCACCCACCAGGGCAAGGACCGGCCTGCGAGAAAGAAGTCCTGGCTGGTCTTGATGCCGCGGCTGGCCCACAGGCCGAGGCCCGTGATGCCGATCAGATAGACGACGATGATCGTCGCGTCGAGGGTCGAGAGCTGGAGGGTGCCCATTGGGGCGGGAGTGTACATCAGGGGGCACGGTCTACGGGCCACGGTCTACCGGGTCTACCGGCCTACCGGTCCACGGTCTACAGTCCACGGTCTACGGCATTCGAGGGTTGAGGGAATCGCCAGCCCTCGGATGCGAGGCACCGCAGATTCTGCGCGCTGTGCGGGCATGCGATCTCACTCTGCCGCGTATTCGACCTGGCCTCATCCTTGCCCACACGTGTGCTATGGCTCGCAACTATCGAACACTCGAGGTCTTCCGCATGGCTGACGAACTGGCGATCGAGGTCTACCGCTACACCGAGGGATTCCCAGACGGTGAGCGGTACGGCCTCGCCGCGCAGATGCGCCGTGCGGCGGTGTGGGCACCGTCGAATATCGTGGAAGGCGCTGAGCGGACCACGCAGCAGTCGTTCCTGCATCATCTCGACATCGCAGCCGGATCCGCGTCCGAGGTGCGATACCTGCTGTCGGTCGGACGGCGGCTCGGATTCGGCGACGAGCATGCTGCTGGACAGTTGGAACTTCGCTACGACGCGGTCGTGCGAGGCCTGCAGGCCCTGCGGACGGCTCTCCGCCAGCAGCACTGACAGTTACCGCCGGGCGATGGGTCCCGCCTCACGGTCGGCGTACTGGGCCCGCCTCCCACGTACTGGAAGCGCTTGCCGATCGGGTCCTCGCCAGGCCAGAGCCGCTGTGCCGCCGTGCGGTTGACGAGAGCCACGGGGCGTTGTCGGCTGTCGGTCCAGGCCAGGTCGCGCCCGCGCAGCAGCGCAATGCCCATGGTCTGGAAGTATTCTGGCGACACCATCAGGTACGGTGCGAAACGCTGTTCGATCGGGGGTGGTTCACCGGCGTAGCCGCCTTCAGGCTCGATGGCCAGCGCGATGCCCATCTCGCCGGCCAGGGGCAGCGTGTTGATCGCGGCGGCGCGCCTCACGCCGGGCATCGTCCTCAGGAACGCGAGCGTCCGCTGCACGGTGTCGGTGATCGCGACCGGGTCGCCATAGCGTGAAGGCGGGAGGTTCAGCCGCGCGGTTGCCACACGGTCGGTACGCATCCCCACGTCGGTGGAGAGCAGCCCGTGCAGGCTCGTCAGCATCAACCACGCAGCGATGACGAGCAGGCACGCCAGCGCGACCTCGGCGACGACGAGGCCGCTCGTGAGTCGCGACGATGCGGACACGGCACGTCCGCCTGCATCCCTCAACGCGTCTGCGGGGTTCACCCGTGAGGCGTACGCGGCCGGCCACAGGCTCGAGAGGATCGCCGTCAGCACCGTCAGGCTCAGGGTGACGCCGAGCACGCGTGCATCGAGACGCATCGGTGCGAGTCCGGTCAGGCCTGGAGGCAGCAGGGCCTCGAGCAGCGAGAGCCCGCCGGCGGCGAGCGCGATACCCGCGGCGGCACTCGCGAGCGCAATCGCCCCGCCCTCGACGAGCACCCTGCTGAGCAGGCGCCTGCGCGTGGCGCCGAGCACGACATGTGTGGCCAACTCGCGACGGCGGACGGCGGCGAGCGACAGCATCAGGGTGGCCGCGTTGGCACACGCGACGAGCAGGACCAGAACCGCGCTGACCATGAGCACGGTGAGGGCCGTGGCGCGGTCGCCCACGAGCCACTGCTGGAGGGGCGCGACGAGGTCGACGGCTGGCGCCAGGCGTCGTTCGGCGTCGCTGCCGGCCGGCGCGAAGATGCGTCTCGCCACGTCGAGGCGCTCGCGCGCGGCATCCGCTGAGACGCCGGGTGCCAGCCGGGCCACGACCACCGCCGGCAGGAAGTTGCGAAACGCCTCCTGCACCCCAGACCAGCGGACCGGCAACGGCAGGGGGACCCACGCCTGTGTCGAGGCCGGGAAGCGGACATCCTCGGGCATGATCCCGACGACCTGGTGTGGCACGTCGTTCAGCAGGACGGCCGTGCCTACGATGGCGGGACGGCGGCGAAGTGCGAGCGCCAGAGCCGATGGGACAGCACCGTCACACGCGGGCCGCCGGCGGCGGCCTCCTCGGCGGTGAATCCGCGTCCTTGCGCGGCGTCGCGCCCGAGCACGGAGAAGAACTCGGCCGTGACGAACGTCACCTCGATGCGCAGCGGTTCGGCACCGGACCCGAGATTCACGGCGCGGCTGGCGAGCACGGCGCTGTGCGCGAAGACGTCGCGCATCGCGGCGAGGTCGGTGACGCTGAGCCGCGAGGCCCTCGACACCATGCGCGGGGCGTCGGACGTGTCGCCCCCATCGGCGGGCTGGAGGTCGCTGTAGTCGATCGGGACGTGGAGGTCGGCCAGGCGGACGAGCCGGCCTGCCTCCGGGAACGGCAGCGGGCGGAAGAACGCCGCGTCGATCGCGCTGTACACGGCCGTGGTCGCGCCGATGCCCAGTGCCAGCGCGAGGACGGTGAGACCGGTGACAAACGGCGTCCGCCGTGCATGACGGAGGCCACGACGGAGGTCCCAGCAGAGGGCATCCCACGTGCCGGCGTGGCGGCCCTGCGGCTCGTAGAGGCGCGGACGGGACTGTGGCGACTGCACGAGCTGGCGCAGCGCGGTGGCACGCTCGGCGAGCCCGGTCATGGCGATCTCGCCGAGCTGGCTGAATGCTTCCCGGGTGCCATTGGTCTCGAGCGCGCGCTGGAGGTCCGCCCGCATCTCGTCCCCGAAGCGCCGTCGGAAGCCGCGCGGGTAGGCACGCATCGCCAGCGCCGCGAGCCAGCCCACAAGGCGCGTGGGGCGCCTGCGTCTCGACGCCGCAAGCCGCGCCCCGGCGGGCATGCCCTGTGGACTGAGGACCGTAGACCGTAGACCAATAATGGTTTACACTCCCTGTTTGCGCACCGGCCGCCAGACGGTCGAGTGCGACGTGTGCCATGTTCGACTCCCTCAGCGAGCGCCTCCAGTCGGTCTTCGAGAATCTGCGGGGTGAGGTGCGCCTCACGCCCGAGACCGTCGAGGTCGCGCTGCGCGAGATCCGCATGGCGCTGCTCGAGGCCGACGTCAACTTCAAGGTCGTCAAGGCCTTCATCGACAAGGTGCGCGATCGCGCCGTCGGCGAAGAAGTCCTCAAGAGCCTGTCGCCCGCGCAGCAGGTCGTCCGCATCGTCCGCGACGAGATGCTGGCGCTGTTTGGCGACACGCAGGGCGGGCTGCCCGACTCGTCGGCCAGGCCGCGCGTCATCCTGATGCTCGGGCTGCAGGGGTCGGGCAAGACGACCACCACGGGCAAGCTTGCGAAGTGGCTGGTGCGTCAGGGCCGGCACCCGATCGTCGTCTCCACCGACGTGCGTCGCCCCGCGGCCATCGAGCAGTTGAACGTGGTCGCGAAGCAGGCCGGCGTGCGCGTGCACGACCCGGCGGGCAACCTCGATCCCGTGTCGCGTGCCACCGGCGCCATGCGCGAGGCCGGGACGCTCGGCTTCGACACGGTCATCGTCGACACGGCCGGACGCCTGCACATCGACGACGACCTGATGGTGGAACTCGAGGCCATCAAGGCCGCGGTGACGCCCACCGACCAGCTCTACGTCGCCGACGCGATGACCGGCCAGGACGCCATCAAGGCCGCCGGTGAGTTCAATCGCCGCATCGGCGTCACCGGCGTCGTGCTCTCGAAGATGGACGGCGACGCGCGTGGTGGTGCCGCGCTGTCGGTGGTCTCGGTCGTGGGCGTGCCGATTGCCTTTGCGGGCAGCGGCGAGCGTCTCGAGGACCTCGAGCCCTTCCATCCGGACCGCGTCGTCTCACGCGTCCTGGGCATGGGCGACGTGCTGTCGCTCATCGAGAAGGCCGAGCAGGTCGTCACGCAGGACGACGCGGCGAAGCTCGAGAAGAAGATTCTCGAGAACGACTTCACGCTCGAAGACTTCCGCGAGCAGCTGCAAACCATCAAGAAGATGGGGCCGCTCGAGAACATCCTCGGCATGTTGCCCGGGATGGGCCAGATCAAGCAGCAGATGAACGGCGGGCAGGTCGACCCGAAGCAGATGGCACGCGTCGAAGCCATCATCTCGTCGATGACCGCCAAGGAGCGCCGCAACCATCAGGTGCTCAACGGGAGTCGCCGCAAACGCATCGCGCGCGGCAGCGGCACGTCGGTCGAGGAGGTCAACCGTCTCATCAAGCAGTTCATCGAGATGAAGAAGATGCTGAAGATGGTGGGCGGGCTCGCGGGGGGCGGCGGCAAGAAGGGCGGCAAGCTCCGCAAGCAGTTCGGCATGATGAAGGCCGCGATGCAGGCGCAGCGCGGGATGAGATAGGCCTCGTCGGACGAATGAGGTAGGCCCCGCCTCGCCGAGGCGGGGCGTCAGCAAGGCCGGATGTTCCGGCCGTCAGGGAGTAAGGGAAGCGAATGGTCACGATTCGGTTGCGCCGTCAGGGCGCCAAGAAGAGCCCGGTGTACCGCGTGGTGGTCACCGATCGGCGCAATGCGCGTGATGGCGCGTTCGTCGAGATCCTCGGACACTACAATCCGCGCTCGACGCCCGAGTCGCTGGTCATCGACCACGATCGCCTGGCGTACTGGCTCGGCGTGGGCGCTCAGCCGTCCGACACCGTGCGGACGCTCGTGCGGCGACACCCGAAGGTCGAGACGCCGGAAGCCGCTCCCGAGCCAGCGACCGCCTGATGGGCGACGTGCGGGCAGTGGTCGAAGTGGTGGCCCGGGCGCTCGCCGACCAGCCCGAGGCCGTGACGGTGACCGAGAGCGAGCACCGGGGCACGCGGGTCGTCGAGGTGTACATGGCGCCCGGCGACCTCGGGCGGATCATCGGTCGCCAGGGACGGACGGCGCAGGCGGTGCGCACGCTGGCCGCCGCGGCGGCCGACGGCGATTCCCGCACCGTGCAGGTCGAGTTCCGCGACGGCGCGCCACCGCGCTGAGGCGACGCCCATGGCCGAGGCCTGGGACGACTTCGTGCTGGTCGGCGTCATCCTTCGGCCGCACGGGCTGCGCGGCGAGGTGGTCGTCAGGCCCGAAACCGACTTCCCCGAGCAGCGGTTCGCCGTGGGCGCGTCGCTGCACGTGCGGACCGCCGGGGGAGAGGTCGAGACGCTGGTCGTGCGGTCGATGCGGGCGCACCTCGGCCGACCGCTCGTGGCCTTCGAGGGCCGCGAGACGATAGACGACGTGGCGCCGCTCGGGATGACGGAGCTTCGGGTGCCCGAATCGGCGCTCATCCCGCTCGAAGACGGCGAGTTCTACTGGTACCAGTACGTCGGCGCGCCGGTCGAGACCGTCGAGGGCGACGTGATCGGCCGCGTCATCCGGGTAGAGCCGACCGGTGGTGCCGGGATGTTGGTGGTGGAGGGCCCGGCTGGCGAAGTGCAGGTGCCGCTCGTGCGCGACCTCTGTCCGACGCTCACGCCCGAGCGCATCGTGGTGAAGGCCCCCGAGGGGCTGATCGAACTGAACGTGCCAACCGGACGCCGCCGTGAAGATCGACATCGTCACGATATTTCCGAGGATGGTGGCGGCGGCCTTCGAGGACGGCGTCATCGGACGCGCCGCGCAACGCGGCCTGCTTGATCTGCAGGTCCACGACCTGCGCACGTTCACGACCGACAAGCACCGGGTGGTGGACGACACGCCGTTTGGCGGCGGCCCGGGGATGGTGCTGAAGCCCGAGCCGTTCTTCCGGGCCATGGAATGGATTGCCGTCAACCGCGGCACGCCGGATCTGGTGCTGCTGCCCTCGCCGCAAGGGCAGCCCTTCACCCAGGCGGTGGCTGTGCGGTACGGCGAGGCTGGCCACCTGGTGTTGTTGTGTGGCCGCTACGAAGGTGTGGACGAACGCGTCCGCACCGGACTGGCGGCCGAAGAGGTGTCCATCGGCGACTATGTCGTCTCCGGTGGCGAGTTGCCGGCGCTGGTCATCGTGGATGCCGTGGCCCGGTTGCTGCCCGGCGTGGTCGGCGATGCCGCGTCGGTGGAGCAGGACTCGTTCTCGCGCCACCTGCTCGACCATCCGCACTACACGCGGCCGGCGAGCTATCGCGGGATGGACGTGCCCGAGGTGCTGCTGTCGGGGCATCATGGGGACATCGCACGCTGGCGCCGGCGGGAAGCGTTGCGTCGCACGTTGGCGCGACGCCCCGACTTGCTGGCCGAGGCCGAACTGACAGAGAGTGAACAGGCGTGGCTGACCACCCAGGCGGCGCGCACAGACGGAGCAGAGCAGTCATGACCCCGATTGAGGCAGTAGAAGCAGCGCAGTTGGCCACGCGCCCGGCCGTCAAGCCCGGCGACACCGTGAAGGTGCACGTGAAGGTGCGCGAAGGCGACAAGGAGCGCATCCAGATCTTCGAGGGCCTGATCATCGGCATGCACCGCGGTGGCGCGCGCGCCTCGATCACGGTACGCAAGGTGTCGTTTGGCCAGGGCGTCGAGCGCATCTTCCCGCTGCACTCGCCGGTCATCGACAAGATCGAGGTCGTGCGCACGGCGCGCGTGCGCCGCGCCAAGCTGTACTTCCTGCGCGAACTGCGCGGCAAGGCGGCCCGCCTCAAGGAAGTGCGCCGCCCCGTCGCTCCGAAGGCCCCCGCCGCGTCGAAGGGCTAGTGCCTCGCCCATCGGCGCGACGGACCCTCGAGAACGCCCTCCGCCGCGCGGGCTTCCAGCGGGTGGCGGGCGTCGATGAGGTGGGTCGCGGCTGCCTGGCCGGCCCGGTGACGGCCGCCGCGGTCGTCCTCGACCCCGCGCGGCCCATCGTCGGCCTGCGCGATTCCAAGCTGCTCACGCCAGACGCGCGGGCGCGGCTGTTCGACGTCATCCTGAGGCGGGCCGTCGCCTGGTGTGTCGTGGACAGCACACCGGACGAAATCGACGCGGTCAACATCCACCGGGCCTCGCTCGGTGCCATGCGCCGGGCGGTCATGGGTTTGGTGCCCGCGGCCGATTACGTGGTGGTGGACGGCTTTGCGATACCGGATCTCGCGCTGCCGCAGCAGGCGGTCGTCAAGGGCGACCGCAGCTGTGCGTGTATCGCCGCGGCGTCCATCGTCGCGAAGGTGACCCGCGACCGCTACATGCAGGGCCTCGATCGGGAAGACGCACGCTACGGCCACGCGCGACACAAGGGCTACGCGACCGCCGAGCACCTGGCTGCCATCCGCGCCTTCGGCCTGAGCACGGCGCATCGTCGGACGTTCCGGATGCCGACGCTGCTCGACCTCCTGGAGGACGAGTGACCCGTGGCTGACAGCTCCCGCGACGAACTCACCCGGCAGGCCGAGAAGCACCTGCGCCAGGGCCGCACGGACCTCGCCATCGAGGTGTATGGCCGACTGGCGCAACTTGCGCCCACCGACTGGAACATCGTCAAGCAACTGGCCGACCTGCACGAGCGCGCCGGGCAGCGGGAGGCCGCCGCCGGCCGCTTCCTGCAGTGCGCCGACTACTACTTCCAGGAAGGGTTCCATCCCAAGGCGGCCGCGCTCTACCGCAAGGTGCTGAAGCTCGAGCCCCACAGCGAACACGCGTTGTGCCAGTTGGCCGACGTCTCGCTGCAGCTCAAGCTCAAGGTGGATGCCCGCCAGGCGCTGTCACAGGTGCTGACGCTCCGCCAGCGGCGCGGCGATGCCGACGGCGTCCGTGCCATCGAAGCCAGGCTCGCGGAACTCGAGCCCGACGATGCGCGCGGACGCGCGGGGGCGGCGCCCTCCGTTGCCTCTGTGTCCACGGGCGCTCCGGAGCCCGCCCCGACACCCTCTCCAGAAGAAATCTCGGAGCGGCTGCGCACGCTCGCGCGCGACGCTGAAGCTGCCGGCGATGCCGACGGCGCCTACCGCGCATGGTCGGCCGTGCTCGAGCGCCATCCCGACGACCGGCCGCTGCGCCTGCGCCTGGCCTACGCGGCCATCGATCAGCGCGACCTCGAGGCGGCAGTTGCCCTCGTCGAGCCCCTCGACTACGAGGCCGACGCGCTGGCCGCGCGATTTGCCGTGGCCTACCGTGGCAGCCGCAGCGACCTGCTGCAGGCCGCCCTCGCGCGTGTCACGGGCTGGCAGACCGGCGGGGGCGGCGAACTGGTCCACGCCGTTCGCGACCACCTGCGCGGCTACGACGCTTCGCTCGGTGACCTGTGGTGCGGGATGGCCGTGGACGCCTTCGTGCAGCAGGGCCGGGCCACGTCGGCGACGGCCCTCATCGAGAGCGCTGACGCGCGCCACCCCCTGCCGCCGGAGTGCCATCTGCGGTGGGTGGAACTCTGTGTGGATGCCGGGCTCGAAGGGCTCGACAGGGCGCAGCAGGCGCTCGCGACCTCCTACGTACGCACCGGGCGTCCCGAACTGGCCCGTGCCGTCGTCGAGGACCTGCTGCTGCGCCGACCAGAGGCCGAACACGCGAGAGCCCTGGCGCGGCGAGTGTACGAAGCGTGCGGCGAGCCCGATCCCGATCGGTGCGTCGTCGCGTTGCTGTCGCCTCCGGCGCCGAGCGACGTCGACAGCGTGTCGGAGCCGGACGCCGGCGGCATCCCGCATCGCGAGAGTATCGCCGTCCCCGCGCGTGACGAGGTCCCGGCCGTCGATGACGTGCCCCTGCTGCCCGACGTCGTCACCCCGACGGTGGCGCCGCCGTTGCTCGCCGCCAGCGAGACGGCCAGCGCCGCCACATGGATGGACGGGCTGGTCGGCGCGCCGTCTTCGGCGCCGGCTGAGCCCGCGCCGCATGCGGCAGACGCCTCCAGCTTCGACTGGGCCGCGTTGTTGGGCCGCGACGTGCCGCAGGCGGCGGAGCGGGCCCTGGAAACCGCCGAGTTCCGAGCGGAGCCGCAGATCGCCTCGCCGATGGAACCGAATGACGGTCAGCCTGCGTTGCAGCCTGCCTGGGATGCGGACGTGGCAGACGCCGAGCCGTTCCTGCCCGTAGCCGAAGCGCCGACGGACCTCCCCGAGCCGGTCGTGGCCGCCGGGATCGCGAGCGGGACGCCCGAGGATGCGCCAGCCGAACCCACGGAGCCCTTTGCTTCAGAGGTGGGCGACGACGAGCCGTCGTGGGCGTGGGGCGAGCCGCTCGCTCCTGCGGCGGACCTCGAAAGCGAAGGGCTCGACGCCGTCCACACCGAGGAAGACCCAGGGGTGGCTGTGCCCACGGAGGTCGCACCCGCTGGGGACGACGGTCTGGCGGTCGAGATTGACCTGACCGAACTGGTGGAGCAACTCAGCCAGCAGGCGCCGCCCGTGCTGCCCGACGTGATACGGCCCGACCTGCCGCCTCCAGATGCCCCTGTTGCCGATACCCCTGCTCCCGTGGACACCCCGGGTGCGTCCGACGACATGCTCGACGGGGGGGACGAGGCGGCACGCGGGCTGGCGGCGCAGCAAGTGGCCGCCGGGCGGGTGTTTGCCGCCGCCGGCCTCGCCTCCGAAGCCGCCCGCGCCTTCGAGCGTGCGACCAGGGACGTTCGCACCCGCTTCGAGGCCGCTGAGGCCCTGGCAGACCTGCACCGGTCCCGCGGTCAACTGGCCGAAGCGATGCGCTGGTACGAGGAAGCGGCGCACGCGCCGGTGCCCGATGCCGCCATCCGCCGTCCGGTGCTGTACGATCTGGCGGAGACGCTCGAGGCCGTAGGCCAGCCCGAACGTGCATTGGCCGTCCTGCTGGACCTTCTGTCCGAGGTCGAGGACTACCGCGATGCGCGGGCGAAGGCTGACCGGTTGCTCCGCGTCGACGCCGGAGGTTGATCGTTTCCGTCTTCAGTCGCTTGCTGCTGGCCCTCTACCTCCTGGAGGCCGGATTGTTGCTCGTGATCACCCCGTGGTCGCGGTTCTGGGACCGGAACTACTTCACGGCTCTCTGGCCCGCGCTTGCGGTGGTGATGGGCAATGCCTTCGTGAAGGGGGCCGTCTCGGGCGTTGGCGTCATCAGCGTGTTCGCCGCGCTCGGCGAGATCATGGGTCTGGTCACGCGCGCCGACCGCGAACCGCCCTCGCTGCGGGACGGCGATGCCTGACGTGACGCTCTGGCGCACGATGGCGATCACCGACCGGCGCCGGCTCGACCTGTCGGCAGGCGCAGGGGTGGACGCGGTCGTGGCGCGTCTGACCGCGTATGCGACGGCCATGGCGGCCGCCCGCGTCGATGTCGTGCAGGTGCGCGAGTACGACCTGCCCGACGGCTGGCTTCGCCGGTGTGTCGCGGCGATGCGCGCGGCCACCCGCAGTTCCGGGCTTGCCGTGGTCGTCAACGACAGGGCGCACGTGGGCGTGGCAGGCGGGGCTGCGGGGGTCCATCTGCGTGCCTCGAGCATGCCGGCGCGACGGGTGCGGGCGGTCGTGCCCCCCGCCTCCATCATCGGGCGATCGGTCCATGGGGACGAAGCACTGGCGCCGGACGAGATGGAAGGCGTAGATTACGTGTTGTTCGGCACCGTGTTCGAGAGCGGCTCGAAGGCGCCTGGACATCAGGTGGCGGGCCTGGCGGCTCTCGCGCGGTGTTGCGCGCGAGTGGCCCGGCCGGTTCTGGCCGTGGGCGGCGTGACCGCCGACAACTGCCGTGACGTCGCCGCGCGTGGCGCGTCGGGCATCGCGGCCATCGGCGTCTTCGCCGAGGCCTTTCGGCGCGGGGGCTCCGCGCTGTCCGACCTGGTGGCGCGCGTGCACGAAGGGCTGTCGAAGGGAGAGGCACCGCGATGACCATCGGCGAGCGATTGCGGCAGGCACGAGAGGCGCGCGAGGTGACGCTGCACGCCATCGCGGAGAAGACCAACATCTCCGTCCGCTTCCTGGACGCCATCGAAAAGGGCCAGATCGACAAACTGCCCGGTGGCATCTTCACGCGCGGGTTCGTCCGGTCCTACGCCACGCAGGTGGGGCTCGACCCGGACGAGACGGTGCGGGCGTTCGTGGCTGCGCACCCGCAGGTCCGCAACGACGATGACGAGGACGAGACGCGTCAACCGACGGGCGTGCCCGTCGTCGCCTGGCTGGTGGCCGCGCTCGTGATTGTCGCCGTGGCGGCCGGTCTCTACTGGTGGCTGGTGCGGACGCCGGCGCGTGCCACGTCCACCGTGTCCGGGCCTCCGCCTTCGGCCAGTGCTCCCGCGCCCATCACCCCGGCCGCCCTCAGCCCACAGCCGGCCTCGCCTGTCGTCCCGGCTCAGACGCCCGCCATCGACAGCGCGGAGGCCGAGGCGCCTGCCGACCAGGCGGC
>JAEZDP010000324.1 GCA_023418055.1 Acidobacteriota bacterium | reverse complement strand
GAGGTACTCGTCGAGACCGAGGTGTTCGGCAAACAGGCGCATGCTCGAGTGTTCACGCCCCGAGGCCAGTACCACGCGGCAACCCGCCGCCCGCAGGGCGTGAATGGCGTCGCGGTTCTCGTCGCTGCCGCGCTTGTCGGGACCCACGAGCGTGTCGTCGATGTCGATGGCGGCCAGTCTGAACCGAAATGAAGAGGAACTCGGGAGCGTCTGGGGCATCGCGGAGGGTGGCGACGGCGGGACCTTCGCCACGACGATCATAGCCCGGCCTGCCTGACGCTGTCAGGCGACGGATGGGATCGTTCCCGCGCGGACGTTCGCGGCGTTGCCGTCGGACTCGTGCGTTACGCTTTGAAGGCCATGGCTCGCTCCACTCCGCGCCGCACCGTCGGCACGCTGCTGATGCTCATTGCCCTCGTCCTCTTCGTGGCGGGCTGGCAGGTGACGGCCGACACGCGCCAGTTCCTGGCCGTCGCGGTGCGGACGACAGGGGAGGTCGTTGGCCACGAGGCCTATGAACGTGAGGCCAGGACGCCGCGCGAGCGCTTCCGCCTCGTGGTGGCCTTCGAGACGGCCGAAGGCACGCGTGTGCGCTTTCGCAGCGTGCCGAACTACGGCAGGCCGCCGTACGACGTGGGCGAGCGGGTGCCGGTGCTCTACAACCCGTCCGACCCGTTCGAGGCACGGGTGGACCGGCGCATCGAGACGCTGGCGCCACTCATCATCTGGGGTGTTGCCGTGCTGATCGTGGGAGGGCTCGGGGTGGCCGTGATGGTCCGCGGGCCGGGGCGAGGGTGAGGGGATGATGCCCCTGGCCGGAAGCGCGCGGCCCTGACCAGGGGGAAGGCGGGACTGAGAGCGCTCCGTCGGCGCCTGCGACAGCGACGAACATCAACGGTATTGCAGAGCTTCAAGCCCAGCATTAAGATTCTCCTCCTCTTGCCGATTTGGTCCGATGGAGGACTTCAATGCGATCGCTGTCAGGTTTCTTAGCCGCCGTTCTACTCACCGCTGCGGGATGCGGCGGGGACAAGAGCACGCCCACCGCGCCCACCAATACCACCCCTACAGTCAGCTCGATCTCCGTGACCGGCTATGCAGGCGAGATTACGCAGCTGAACTCCACCGTGCAGCTCAAAGCCACGGCGGCCATGTCGAATGGCAGCCAGCAGGACATCACCTCCACCGCGACGTGGCAGAGCGATGCGACGGCCGTTGCCACGGTCAACGGGAGCGGCCTCGTTCGGGCGGTGGCTGCGGGTGACGCGACGATCACGGCGACGCAGGGCGGCGTCGCAGGACGGCAGCGAATCACCGTATCGAGGCCACGGGAGGTGCAGCCCTCGATCCAAGCCAGCTTGAATGTCACCACCTCCCCTGAGCTTGCGTACCTCTACCGGGCGATGATGGAGGCCGACTTCATCGAGACTGGCGGGGGCGTCGGATACTCGGTCAACTTCATCGACATCGTGTGGCGTGACTACACCGACCAGGTGCTCGCCAACCAGCACATCGGTCCCGGCACCCTGGGGCAGATCTGGGGTAGCAACTACGTGCCAGCCGGCGGCGGGCAGGGGATTCGTGCGTGGATCGACTACAGCCGTACGCTGTCGCGAGTGTCGGCCGAGGTCACGATCTCGATCTCCGACGACTTCGGCAATGCCCGCACCTTTAGCCAGACATTCAGGAACAGCGTTGGCATCACGGCTCCGGGCCGCGTACCGACCGACGTCACTGAGCCAGCGCGCGCGTCGGAAGTCTTCGGACGCCGGTAACTGTTGGGTTCGAGTGGGGGGGGCGGTGACAGCGTGCCAGTCGGCGGGCGTGGCGCGTGCGACACGCTGGCGTGCCCGCCGTTGACTCGCGAGCGAGGGCGGCGGGCGAAGGCTGGAGCGGGCTACGGGAATCGAACCCGTCTGACTGGCTTGGGAAGCCAGGACATTACCACTATGCTAAGCCCGCCCTGGGGGGCGCCACCGGCCGGATTCTAGCACGCCTGCCGCGCCGAAGCGCGACGCGCGGAGGCGGGCGGCGTCCCCTACCTCACCCGCGGATGATGTGCAGCACCTCGTCGCGCTTCGCGGCCATGATGTCGGCGGTCGTCCCCTCGAGGTTCAGCCGCAGCAATGGCTCGGTGTTCGACTTGCGCACGTTGAAGTGCCAGTCGGGATACTCCACCGACACGCCGTCCAGCTGATACACGTGGCCGTCGGCGTACTTCGCGCTCAGTTCCGCGATCTTCGCGTCGGCCTCGTCCATGCTCGCCAGCGTGGTGTTGATCTCACCCGACAGGAAGTACTTCTCGCGCAGCGGCGCCAACAGTTCGGCCAGCGTCTTGCCCTTGCGCGACATCAGCTCGAGGATGAGCAGCGCCGGGATGAAGCCGTTGTCGGCGAAGAAGTTGTCGCGGAAGTAGTAGTGGCCCGTCACCTCGCCGCCAAACACCGCGTCCTCCGCGCGCATCCGCTGCTTGATGAACGAGTGCCCGACACGGCTCATCAGCGCCTCGCCGCCGTACTGGGCGACGATGTCCTTGACGGCGTAGCTCGCCCGCACGTCATAGATGATCTTCTGGCCGGGTTGCTTCAGCAGGAACGACTCGGCCAGCAGCGCCGTCACGAAGTCGCCCGCCACGAAGTCACCCGTGCCGTCGATGAAGAAGCAGCGGTCGGCATCGCCGTCCCACGCGATGCCGATGTCGGCTTTCTGATCGATGACGCGTTGGGTCACCGTTCGCCGGTTCTCTTCGATGAGCGGGTTCGATTCGTGGAAGGGGAAGGTGCCATCCGGCTCGAAGGCCACCGTGGACACCTTGCAGGGCAGGCGTTCGAACATCCGCGGACCGACGACCCCCGCCATGCCGCTGCCCGCATCCAGCACGCACGAGAACGGCTTGATGATCGACGTGTCGATGAACCCGAAGATGTGCTCGAGGTAGTCGTCGAGCACCTCGCGCCGCTCGTACCCGCCAAGCTGCGCGCGTGAGGGCGGCACGTTCCGCCCCATCACCATCTCCTTGATCTCCTTGATGCCCTCGTCGCCGCTGAGCGGCACCGCGTCACGCCGCACCAGCTTGATGCCGTTGTACTGCTTCGGGTTGTGCGACGCGGTGATCTGCGCGCCGCCGTCGAGGCCATCGCGGCACACGGCGAAGTACATCACGTCGGTGGGCATCATGCCGTAGTCCACCACGTCGCAGCCCTGCTGCCGTGCCCCTTCGATGAACGCGTCGGCCAGCCCGGGCGACGAGGTGCGCATGTCGCGCGTCACCGCGATGCGCCTGGCCCCGAGATACGTCACGAACGCGCCGCCGATGTCGTGCGCCGCCGTCTCGTTGACCTCCGACGGGTAGAGGCCCCGGACGTCGTAGGCCTTGAAGATTCCGGGGTGAACGACGTTGACGTCTGCCATGCCTGCTCCACGTGAGGGCCGCCGCCGTGCGGGGCCGGAAGGGCCGATGTGGCCGGGTTGTCGATCAGAACTGACTGTAGTCGGTCACCACGGTGCGATCGCCGAGCAGCGCGCCCGGCGCGATCGACACGTGACGTCCCACCTGCGCGTTGCGTCCGAGCACGGCGCCGTCCACCCGCGCGTGGGCACCGACCATGGCATTGGCCCAGGCGATCGTGTCACGGACGTCCGCCTGTTCGTCCACCTGCGTCTGTCGTCCGAGCACCGCGTACGGTCCGACGTGAGCCCCTGCCTTCAGCACGACGCCCTCGTCCAGGAAGCACGGTCCCTGGATGTGCACGTCGAGATCCACCTTCGCGCCGAGATCGACGATGCCCCCGGGCCGCTCCAGGAAGGGCTCCGCACGGTACTTGCCGTCCATGATGTCGCGGTGCACCTGCCGGTACTTCTCGGGCGTGCCGATGTCGATCCAGTACCCATCGTTGATGTAGGCGTTGAACGTCTCGCCGTTCTCGATGAGCGACGGAAAGTAGCTGCGCTCGATCGAGTACGACTCGCCGGCGGGGATGCGCTCGAGTGTATCGGGCTCGAGGACGTAGACGCCGGCGTTGATGGTGTTGCACGTGATCTCGTCGAGACCGGGCTTCTCGAGAAACCGTCGCACGTTGCCGTCGCCGTCGGTTTCGACCAGCCCGTAGGCCGACGGGTTGTCGACGGGCGTGAGCACGATGGTCGCCTTGGCCTTGCGTTCGCGGTGCCGGTCGATGACCGCCTGCAGGTCGATCTGCTGCAGCACGTCGCCGTTGAGCACGACGACGGAGTCCTGCACGTGTTCGGCGGCAAACTTGATCGCGCCGCCGGTGCCGAGTGGCGAGGGCTCGACTGCGTAGCTGATCTTGATGCCGAACGCCTCACCGTCGCCGAAGGTCTCCTCGATACGCCGCGGCTGGTAGTTCAGGCTGAGAATCACCTCGGTGATCTCGGGAATCTGTCGCAGCTGGTCGAGCTGATACAGCAGGAACGGCCTGTTGAAGATGGGGACGATGGGTTTGGGCGTGTGGAGGGTCAGCGGGCGCAGGCGCGTGCCTTTGCCACCGGCGAGCAGGATGGCCTTCATGTCAGGGCCGAATCATAGCGCATGCCCTGGCCTCGGGCGACCGGGCTACAATGGCGCCGGTCACCAAGCCCCACCCGGACCGGCCCGCACGCCTGGCGGACATGATCAACCTTCCCAACGCACTGTCCCTCGTCCGCATCGTCCTCGTGCCGTTGCTGGTCGTGGTGTTGCTGACGCCGCCGCGCAGCTGGGCGTGGACCGGCGTCGGCGAAGCGTGGCTCGGGGCGGCCATCTTCGCCATCGCCTCGATCACCGACTTTGCCGACGGATGGCTGGCGCGCCGACGCAAGCAGGTCACCGTGATCGGGCAGTGGCTCGATCCGCTGGCCGACAAGCTGCTCGTGATAGGCGCGCTCGTCTCGCTCGTCCAACTCGATCGCGTGCCGGCGTGGATTGCCGCCGTCATCATCGGCCGCGAGATGGCCGTCACCGCCCTGCGCAGCGTGCTGCAGAGCCGTAACGTGCCGATGCCGGCCTCGTCGCTCGGGAAGCTGAAGATGGCGGCGCAGGTCACGGCCATCCTGGGCCTCATCCTGAGCCCGCGGGTGCCGTTTCCGCTCGACTGGGTGGGAACGGTGGCCTTGTGGGTGGTGCTGGCGCTGGCGCTGTGGTCCGCCGTGGACTACTACCGCCGCTTCAGCGAAGTGCTGCGCGGCGACTGACGATTACGGCGGCGTGGGACCGGCCGTCTGCCGTACCGGTTCGGGTGTGGGCGGCGGCGTCGGATCCGCCGGCGTCACTTCCGGCCCACGCTTGGCCAGGATGTCTCGTACCCGTGCCGCGAGATCAGCTCCCGCCTCGAGGTGTTCGCTCTCGATGAATTCGGCCGCGAGCTTGTCGAGATAGGGCAGGGCCTCGGCTTCGCGGCCGATGGCGACCAGGGCCTCCGACATGTGGAAATAGACCGAGTCTCGGCGGGTGTACTCGGGGTCGTCGGCCAGCACCTCGCGGAAGCGTGCCAGCGCCCCGGGATACCACCGGGCCCGGTGGTAGTACAGCCCCACCTTGTAGATCGACTCGCTCAACCGATCGCGCGCCTCGCGCTCACGCGTGAGCACCTCGTCGCGGATGCTGCTGTTTGGATAGCGCTCGCGAAACAGCGCGAACTGCTCGAGCGCCGCCTTGGTCTCGGTCTGGTCGCGCTCGGCCTTGGGCATCTGGTCGTAGTGGGTCATCGCCAGCTTGTACTGCGCGTAGTCGGCGCGCGCGTGCGTCGGGAAGTAGGCGAGAAACTCCTGGAACTCGCGTTCCGCCCGCAGCTTGCCTTCAATCGACCCGTCGCCGAGGTACGCATCGCCCAGACCCAGCTTGGCGTCGGCCCGATGCGGGCTCTGCGGATAGCCGTCCACGAGCTGCTGGAAGTACTCGCGCGCCGTGAACCACTTGCGGTCGGCCAGTGCCGCCGACCCCTGCTCCCACAGGTAGTTGTCGGGGTGCGTGACGCCCGTCGGAATCTGGCCGCGGCGTGTGCTACAGGCCGAGGCGACGACGACGAGCGCCAGCAGGAGGACGGTACGCGCCGGCGTACGGCGTCGCGCAAGGCTCAGGAACGGGTGGACAATAGCCATCGATACTCTGCAAGAAGGCCGTCGGCAAGTGTCACCGCCGGCTGAAATCCGAGCGTCTCGCGGGCACGGGACGTGTCGGCAAACGTGTCGCGCATGTCGCCGGCCTGCGGGGGCAGCAACTCCAGGGTCACCGGACGACCCGTGACCTCCGCGACCAGGTCGAACACCTCGTTGACCGACACCCGCGTGCCGCCGCCGACGTTGTACACCTCACCCGGCACGCCGTGCTGCGCCGCCGCCACCGTCGCCGCCACGGCATCGGCGACGAAGGTGAAGTCGCGGGTCTGCGCGCCGTCGCCATAGCGCGTGATCGGTCGGCCATCGAGGGCCGCGGTGAGAAACCGGTGAAAACCCATGTCGGGGCGTTGTCGCGGGCCGTACACCGTGAAGTACCGCACGGCCACACACGGTACCCCCGCACTCGCGTGATAGAGGAAGCAGAGGTGTTCGGCGGCCAGCTTGGTGACCCCGTATGGCGACACGGGCTGCAGCCGCGCGTCTTCCCGCATCGGGATGGTCACGGCATCGCCGTAGACCGACGAGGTCGAGGCATAGACGAAACGATCCAGCGGCCGGCCGGCGCAATGCTCGAGCAGGCGCTGCGTGGCACCGATGTTGTTGACGACATACACGTCGAAATGGCTGCCCCAACTCTTCCGCACGCCCGCCTGCGCCGCCAGATGGAACACGTGCGTGACGCCGTCGAGCACCGTCGCGAGATCGGCCTCCTGCAACGCGGCTTCGACGAACGTGAACCGCGCGTGTCCGCGCAACCCCGCCAGGTTGGCTTCCTTCAGCCCACGGGGGTAGTAGTCGGTGAAGCAGTCGATGCCTACCACGTCCGCCCCATCTGCCAGCAGCCGCTCGGCGAGCGTCGAGCCGATGAACCCCGCAGCGCCTGTGACCAGTGCCTTCACGCCAAGGCCTCCCTCAGTGTCTGCCCCAGCCGGCAGGGGCGTCCTTCGCGGTTGACGGCAACGTGTTCCGTCCGGGCCGTCGCCAGCACCTCGTCATCGCCCACACGGACGAGCTGATAGCGGAACTCCACGCGCAGCGCCGAGATCAGGCGCCCGGTCGTCCGGACCTCCAACTCGTCATCGTACCGCGCCGGACGGCGATAGTCGCACTCCACCCGGATGACCGGCAGATTGATCCCCCCGGCCTCGAGGTCGCGATAGGTGTGACCGACGGCGCGCAGCAACTCCACGCGCCCAATCTCGAACCAGACGAGGTAGTTGGCGTGGTACACCACGCCCATCTGGTCGGTTTCGGCATAGCGGACGCGCAGCCGCGTGGCGCCCGAGACGCCTCCCGTCGCGTTCACCGCCCGTCCCGCACCTGACGTGTGGCGAGGCCTCTGTCGATGCCCGCACGCAGCGCCTGCACCGACGAGGCCACCCCGGCGCCGCCGAACACGGAGGAGCCGGCCACGATCACGTCGGCCCCGGCGTTGACGACGTCTTCAACGTTGCCGGCGGTGATGCCGCCGTCCACCTCCACGAGCGCCCGACTGCCGCGCGCATCGAGCAGGCGGCGCACACGTGCGATCTTGTCGGTCGATCCGGCGAGGTACTGCTGGCCCCCGAAGCCGGGGTTCACCGACATCACGACGACGATGTCGATGTCCGGCGCGATTTCGTCGAGCGCGCTGACCGGCGTCGCCGGATTCAACGCGACCCCGGCGCGCAGCCCGCGCTCGCGGATGCGTCCCACGCAGCGATGGAGATGGGCCGTCGCTTCCACGTGGATGCTGATCGAGGCGGCACCGGCGTCGGCGAAGGCGTCGAGATAGCGTTCGGGTTCCACGATCATCAAGTGGACGTCGAGCGGGCGACGTGCTACGGCCTTCAGCGACGCCACCACGGGCACGCCGATGGAGAGGTTCGGCACGAACCGGCCGTCCATCACGTCCACGTGCAGCCAGTCGGCGCCGGCATCTTCGGCGGCGCGCACCTCGTCGCCGAGCACCGCGAAGTCTGCGCTCAGGATGGACGGCGCCAGCAGGACGCTCATCGGCTCACCTCGAGGGAAATGGCGTCGCCGGGCGCAATCTGGAAGCCGCCAAGCGGGGCCTGCCGGAGGACGATGCCGGCCGGCACGCCAGGGTAGGGCTGTTCCGCCACCAGCGCCACGCGAAACCCTCGGCCGCGGAGCACCGAGGCGGCCTGGGCGGCATTGACGCCGATGAGGTCGGGCATCACGTACGTCAGCCCCTGCTCGCCGCGGTTGACCAGGACGGCGACCGATTCGGAGGCCGCGCCAGGGGCTGGCGATTGCGCCACGACGACGCCGGCAGGGTAGGCCGACGACCGGACGACGGCCATCTCGCCGATGCCGACGCCTTCGGCCTCGAGCCGCAGCTGCGCCGTACGCTCGGTCAGGCCCACCACCGCCGGCACCCGGCTGACCGTGGGCCCGCTGCTCAGCCAGACACGCACGCTGCGCGGACGACGTGCCGTGCTGCCCGCCGCCGGTTCCTGGAGCACGATCGCCCCGGCCGGCACCGCCGG
>JAEZDP010000197.1 GCA_023418055.1 Acidobacteriota bacterium | reverse complement strand
TCGGCCATCTGCCGGATGCGACTCTTGCGCACGGACACCGCGGCAAACTCCGCCGCCACGTACAGGGCGTTCACCGCTACCAATACGATCACGATCACGAGCGACGTCAACACGGACGACCTCGTGTAGCGGCGGAGCGGAGGCGTCCGCCCGGCTCGAAGGTCACCTCGGCCAGCGCGGACCCGTCTGGCTGCAGTGTCCGGTCGGCCACCCACACCGGCCAGGCGCGTCGGCTGCCGAACCACGCGGCCTCGGCCACGCGTGCGCCCACCGAGGCGAGCGCCAGCGGGCCGGGCGGCCAGGCGCTCTCGAAGCGGCTCGCAACCTGCGCGCGTTGGACCGCGGTGAAGGTCTCGCTGGCGGGGCGCCCGCGCACGACGACACGCGACCAGTCGATGGCCACAGGGATCCCGGTGGCGTCGGTGGCCGACGACAAGCCAGCGGTGGTCTCGTGCGGCGACACCTCACACGTCGCGGCCACGAGCGCACGCAGCGCCGACGCCGCGGCGGCCGGAGCACTGCCCACGAGCAACTCGGGCGCGCAGCGGCCTTCGCCGACGACCTGCCGCAGCAGCGGCGCGTGTGAGGCGGCTGCGCAGACCAGCAAGGCGCCCGGCGCGACACGGGCCGCGTGGCCGAGCCAGTCGGCCTGGCGTGCAAGCGACCGGGCGTTCGCGTCGACCGAGTCGGCAAGCACCACCACCCAGGCGCCAGCGGCCGCGTCGAGGTCGGCATGGCCCGTGACGGCCGTGCTCGAGCCATCCGGAGGGCCGGCCTGCCGGATGTCGAGCGCTTTGCCGGCGGCCACCGTGCCTGCCGGGTCGATCAGGCGGATGCGGTCGAAGTGTGCGCGGCTGGCCAGTGTCCAGGTGAGGGCTCCCCCGAGATCTCCGGCTCCGAGGATGGCGACAAAGGGCATGGACAGAGGCGACGGGTGGACCGCAACAGTTTACAGGCTGCGGCCCGGGCCGCGGGCGCACGCACGCCGCCGTGCGTCCCTCTGCCGCATAATTCAGGACATGGACAACATGACGACGAATCTTGCCGGCAAGGTCGCCATCGTCACGGGCGGATCCCGCGGCATCGGCCTTGCCATCGCGCGGGGGCTCGTACAGCGTGGCGCCAAGGTGGTGGTGTCGGGGCGCGACAAGGCCGCGCTCGATGCCGTGCGGGAGGAATTCGGGGAAGACGTGGCCGTCGTGGCCGGCGACGTCGCTGACGAGGGCGTGGCGGAATCGCTGGTGCGCGAGGCGCAGCAGACGTTCGGCGGGCTCGACATCCTCGTCAACAACGCCGGCATGGGCACGTTCAAGCCTGTCGCCGATCTGACGCCCGACGAGTGGCATCGGCTCATCGCCACGAACCTGACGGGGCCGTTCCTGTGCACCCACGCCGCGCTGCCCGCCCTCAAGGCCAGGCAGGGGGGGTGGATCATCAACATCAGCAGCCTCGCCGGCAAGAACCAGTTCATCGGCGGAGCGGCCTACTGCGCCTCGAAGGCAGGGCTCAACGCCTTCAGCGAGGCACTGATGCTCGAGGTGCGCGATGCCGACATCCGCGTCTCGTACGTGATGCCGGGCTCCGTGCAGACCGCGTTCTCGCCGGGCGGGGACGCCGCGTCGATGGATTGGAAACTGGCTCCTGAGGATGTCGCCCAGGTGGTGTTCGACCTTCTGGGCCATTCGGCGCGCAGCCTGCCGAGTCGCGTCGAGATCAGGCCCGCGAAGCCGAAGAAGAGCTGAGCGTGGCCACGCGTGGTAGCGTGGGCGGACGGGCCGCAGCGGCGGTCTCAGGAGGGCAGATCATGGCGCGGACGTTCGAAGGCAAGGTGGCCCTGGTGACCGGCGGCGGCTCGGGACTCGGTGAGGCGATCGGCAAGGCCCTGGCGGAACGGGGCGCCAGCGTGGTCCTGTCGGACATCAACCTCGCGAACGCCGAGCGCGTCGCCGGCGACATCGCCGCCCGTGGAGGGACGGCCGCGGCCACCGAGCAGGACGTGGCGGTGGCCGGCGACTCCGAGCGGGCCGTCCGCCACGCCGTCCAGACGTACGGCGCCCTGCACTATGCCGTCAACAACGCCGGTATCGGCGGTGCGCAGGCGCCCGCCGGCGAGACGGACCTGGACGACTGGCGGCGCGTCATCGACATCAACCTCAACGGCGTGCTGTACGGCATGCGATACCAGATCCCTGCCATGCTCGATGCTGGGGCCCACGAATGCGCCATCGTCAACATGGCGTCCATTCACGGCACCGTAGCGGCCATCGGCAACGGGGCCTACACGGCCGCCAAACATGCGGTGGTCGGACTGACGAAGAACGCCGCGGCCGAGTACGGCCCGCAGGGGCTCCGCATCAACTGCGTGGGGCCCGCATACATCGACACCCCGCTGCTGGCGGGATTGCCGGAGGAGGCACGGGCCACCCTGGTCGGTCGCCATCCTCTCGGCCGCCTGGGACGGCCGGAAGAGGTCGCGCCGCTTGTGTGCTTCCTGCTGTCGAAGGAGGCCTCGTTCATCACGGGCGGCTACTACCTGGTGGACGGAGGCTACACCGCGGTCTGATGCCCGGGTCGGAACTGCCGATGGCAACCACGACCACCACCACGACCACCACCACGACGGCGTTCCGTCCGGCGACAGCGGCCGACGGTGACGACGTGATCCGCCTCCAGGAGGCCTTCTACGCGGAGGAGGGCTATCCGTTCGTCGCGGCGTCCATGCGCCCGGCGCTCGACAGGCTGCTGGCTGACCCGTCGTTCGGCCACGTGTGGGTGGCCGAAGACGCGCAACGCTGCGTGGCGTATGCCGTGCTGACCTTCGGCTACAGCCTCGAGCACCGCGGCCGCGATGCGTTCGTCGACGAACTCTACGTGGTGCCCTCCCATCGTGGGCGGGGCCTCGGCCGCGCCGCGCTGGCGCTCATCGACGCCTACTGTCGCGCGCACGGAGTCCACGTGCTGCTGCTCGAAGTGGAGCACGTGAACGACGAGGCCCACGCGCTCTACAGGCGCGCGGGCTTCGGCGCCGGTACACGCCACCTGCTGAAGAAGCACCTCGACTGACCTGTGACCCTCGACCTCATGCCCCGCCTCATCGCCGCCGCCATGGGCGTGGCGTGCGCCATGGCCACTCCGGTGCCGTCGTACGGCCAGCCGGCCGATGCGGCGCCTCGCACCGGCGGTACCGCCTATCTCGGGTTGCCGCTTCCGGGCGACACGCCGGTCGTGTTTGCGCCCGGCGATGTGTCGACCAGCGCCCGCGAGATCAACGTCGTCGTCTCGCCGCAGGGAGACGAGCTGTACTACACGCGCGTGGTGGACGGACGAGCGTCGCTCTTCGTGAGGCGCCTGACGCACGACGCGTGGACGCCGCCGACGCGCTTGACGCTGGTAGCCGGCCAGCCAGACGCCGACATCGCAGACCCGGCGCTGTCGCCCGACGGACAACGACTCTACTTCGTGAGCGGGGCGCAGAACGATCTGTTCCAGCCTGGCAACGGGAACATCTGGGTGAGCCGTCGTGAGGGCGATCGCTGGAGCGATGCCGTCGTGCTGCCCGCCCCGGTGAACTCGGACGCGGCGGAGTACTACCCCGTCGTCGTGGCCGACGGCAGCCTGTACTTCAGTTCGAACCGTCCTGGCGGCGTCGGCGATCTCGACCTCTACCGCGCGCAGCGCAGGAGGGACGCCGACGACTTCGAGGCACCCGTGAACCTCGGCGCGCCCGTCAACACGGCGCAGACCGAGGTCGACGCGTACGTGGCTCCCGACGAGCGCATGCTCATCGTCTCTGCACGGCGCGACGGGAACCGTGGTGCCCTCGATCTGTACGTGTCGGTTCGCCAGCCAGACGGCGCGTGGGGCCCGCTGACACACATGGGCGACGTCATCAACACCGAGCTGACGGACTACTGTCCGATGGTCACGCCAGACGGCCGATTCTTCTTCTTCTCGCGCCGCACAGCCGAGGGCGGTGACGTCTACTGGATGCACGCGCGCGTGCTCGAACGGTTCCGTCTCGGTCGCTGAGCGCGAGGCGCCGGCTCGGAGGTGGCTGTCCCGTCAGGACCGCACCCTGGAGACGGACCATGGATGACCACGTTCTTCGAGAGCAGATCGCTGCGGCGAACGCCTACGAACAGCTGCATGTGCCGGCGTCGTTCCGGCAGTCGGCTCCGATCCTCTGTGACGCCGCTCGCACAGAGCCCGGGCATCGTGTCGTGGACGTCGCCTGCGGCACGGGCGTGCTCGCACGCGAAGCGGCATCCCGCGTCGGGCCCTCCGGTGTCGTGGCTCGATGCCGACCAGGGCATGCTGGCCGTCGAGGAGCAATTGGCGCCAGCGATTGATGGAAGCACGGCACGGCTGCGGCGCTCCCGTACGCGGCAGACAGCTTCGATGCGGTCGTGAGCCAGTTCGGCCTGATGTTCTTCTGCGACCGCGAGCAGGCCTTGCGCGAGATGCTCCGCGTCTGACGCCGGAGGGCACGCTGGCCATCGCCGTGTGGGATCGTCTCGAACCAGGCTCTCCCACCGCGCCGTGAGAAACGGGCGGCGCATCTCACCTCGACGGTGCAGCCGTCCGCGCGCCGACGGGCTGGCCGAACGCCACACGCACCTGCTCGCGCATCAGCACGATGATGGTCAACACGCCAAGCACGGTGCCGAACGGTGCGAGCATGCAGGCCAGCGCCGCCATCACGAGACAGAACGTGTAGTGCCGTCGCTGCTGGAGGTATCGGCCCGCCTGGAAGAGGCACGCCGACAGCGTGAGCCCGGTGACGATGAACATCGAGGCGAACGCCACGAAGAACCATCCGACCCACGCAGCGTCGCCCTCGTCTGCGGGGATGCGGCCGCTGACGACGCCGAGGCCAATCGCCAGGTGGATGGCGGGGAACAGCGAGAACAGCGCGCCGAGCCCCGCGACCACCTTGTGGAAGATGGCCAGGAGCCTGAGGTGTTCTTCGTCCTGTGGGGTCATGGCCGGATAGTAGCAGTCAGCGGTCGGGGCAGGCGCTTCTGCAGCTCCTCGAGGAAGCGTGTCTTGTCGTCCGGCGAGATCATGATGGCGCGCCGGCCGTATTCGATCCGCAGGCGATCGAGCGACAACGCGGGGCTCGACAGCGGGTTGCGGGTCGGCCTGACGACGCGGATCTCTCGCAGCGGCACGTGCCACGTGAAGGGGCCTGACCGCACGAGGAGTTCGTCGTCGAGCGTATAGGTCGTGGTTCTCTGGAGCCAGATCGGTAAGCCGACGCTGAGGAGGAGCACCGGCGAGAAAGCCAGCGCCTGGCGCAGCGACTCCGCCGCCAGTGCAGCGAGGGCCGCGAGCGACCCCGCAGCCGCGGCCACCAGCACCGCGAGGAGCCACCAGTCCACTTT